>MNIY01000052.1 GCA_001919995.1 Ktedonobacter sp. 13_1_20CM_4_53_11 | reverse complement strand
TTTCTATGAATTGGCAGGGTTTTATAAGAGAGAACCGCTCGCTCTTTTTCCTGACAGGAGTACCGACCAAACCCGGGAGTTAGTCGGTTAGTTCGTGAACCTTTTCATCGAGTACTCGATAGAGCTCTTCTGGCGAGTCTGGATATTCAGCGCCGATGTGCGCCAGCTGATTTATGACCTGGAGAAGGGTGGTGGGATGAACACCTTCGAAATCTCCTTTTTTTTCTTGACGCTCATGCACACGGTCGCGCAGGGCCGACCAGTTGCGTTCAGGCGTGGCATTCCACAACTCTTGTGCTAGATGGAATGGGACGTATTGCATGCTTGCTTTTGCCTCCTTCGTGTTTTATAGATCTCACAGATTTCATAAGGGATACGTTAATCTGGCGTAATATGTGACAGGCGATCAATTGTCAGGTACACTGGCATAATGAGATTTTTCAAGCGGCGAAATTGGGGCGGAGAAAACTACCCACTGTGTCCTTGTCCGTCGTCTTCCAGGTAAATGCTTGTTTCTGGTTCATCTATTTGTTGTGGATGGCCAGGCTGGATACATTTGCAGGAGATGAAAACATATGACAACAGTGCGACGAGAAAACGTTAGTGTCACTCCGCGGCAATTAGAGGTGCTGAGCTGTCTTGCTGAACGAGATAGCTGGTTAGTGGGAGAAATTGCATCAGTTCTCAATGTGAGTTCGGCAGCCGCGACAAAGGCTGTTGCTCGCCTGGAGAGGAAAGGTTTAGTGACTCGCGCGGTCGATATGATGGATCGACGCTGTGTGAATGTGAGTCTTACGCGCGCGGGAGCAGACACGGCTCGCCAGCCAATCCGACAAGGTTCGTAGAGGTGCGCAAATTACTTCACCTCGGACCTGACATACCCTCTCTCTTTTGCGTATTGCCAGAGCGATTGTTGTAACTGGCGGCGCGCGCGTGAGATACGGCTCATTACTGTGCCGATGGGGATCTGTAACGCTTCAGCGATCTCTTTGTAGGATAGACCTTCAATATCCGCCAGGATGACTGCCATGCGGAAGTTGGGAGGGAGATCGTTGAGCGCTTTGTAAACGTCTTCATCAAGGTATTGAGACAATACCTCATCTTCAGCGCCTATGCTCAGTTCCTGGCCGGTTAAATCTTTGATGCGATTATAGAGATAGAAATCTTCGCCTTCAGGCAGCGATGTTGGAGTAGGGTGAGAGGCTTGCTTGCGGTAACGATTGATTGCCGAGGTGTTGAGTATGCGGAAGAGCCATGCGCGCAGATTGGTACCACGCTGATAGGTGTTGGCAAAACGAAATGCTTTGAGCATTGTTTCCTGTACCAGGTCTTCGGCCTCTTGTTGATTGCTGGTCATACGCCGCGCTGTACGGTAAAGACTATCTAGCTGATTTAAGACGCCTGCCTCAAAATCTTCAGGCGGTACATTCTGGTCATTCGTTTCTGGCTGTGTTATCTGTTCACGTTCCGAGTTAGGCTGTTCCGGCATTCAATACTCCTCTTTAGCAAATCCCCTTTCCAAAAGAAGGAAAGTGATAATTGCAGTATATCGCACTCATCGTGGGAATGAAAGCCCCACTTTTTATGTTAGAATCAACAGATATACCACGAACTAGCCGCCAGTAGGAGGATACATGTTGGAGGATACCTGTAATGAACTGTTATGAGACTGTTGCTCGTCTCCATCTCTATCTTGGGAGGGAGCTCAGCGCCGAGGAAGTCGCTATTGTGCAGAGTCACCTTACGGCCTGTCCGGATTGTGAGTGCCGCTTTCATTTTGATATGCGTGTTACGAGACTTATTCACGAGCGCTGCACTATCGAGAAAGCTCCGGATCATTTACGCGAAAAAGTATTGCAATTTGCTCGCGCACCTAAGGGCAAGCAGATCGGAATTGATCCTGAAGTTGAGATGGAAATCAGAGCCGATATTAGAGCCGATTTTGAAGAATGGGAGTAAGGTTGCTCACGGTCTGTTATTGGATATTGAGGCCGAGGTTAAAGTATTGGTTCAAATAGGGAAGTATATTAAAGAAAATGACCACTCCCGCGACGATCATGATGATACCTGTGCTAATTTCAATCTTGCCGAGGTACGGTTTTAGCCATTTTAATACTCTACTCAATTGATCTATGCCCAGTCCAAGCAGCAGGAATGGGATACCGAGGCCGAGTGAATAGAACAGTAACAACGTCACCCCCTGGCGAAGTGTTGCTGCGTTGGCGGCCAGTCCCAGGATAGGACCAAGTATCAGTCCGACACAGGGCGTCCAGCCGATGGCGAAAATAATGCCAAAGAGTAGTGAAGCGGGGTAACCGGGGCGAGCTGGATGAAATTCAAAGCGTTTCTGTACGTAGAACAATGGTATCTTGAGTATTCCTGTCAGGTGCAATCCAATAATTATGAGGATGACGCCCCCGACCTGGCGCAACAGTAGCTGGTTGGCGCGTAGAAAGCTGCCGATGGTACTGGCTGTGGCGCCAAGCGCGACGAAAGCGATGGTAAAGCCGAGCACGAAGGTCGATGCGTGAAGGAATGTGGTTAGTCGTGTCGGCTGGTTTTCCTGCTCGGCGGAAGATTGATAGACGCTGTGGCCTACCAGCTGCGCAATATAGACGGGGACCAGTGGTAATACGCAGGGTGAAAGAAACGATGCTATGCCTGCCAGGAAAGCAATACCAAGACTTAGTTGCGAGGAGTCCATACTATTATTGTTTATCTCCAGAGGGAGGGGCCGATAAATCGGCGGTGGGCGCGGTAAACCGGCCCCTACGTTGGCCACTCCCGTTTGATTGATTACCTACAAATAGTTCATGCATCCTTTTGGATAGTATAGCGCGGGGATGGCATTCGGGCAAGGGTGGAGGATGTGGTTTAGCGGGGTGATTTAAATATTTTTTGCCAGAGGGGCCGCTGGTTGGCGGTTTTGTGCTTGCGCGGATTCTGCACTCGTTGCTGTTGTTCTGTATTGGTTTGGGGCAAGGGTTCAAGGGGGCCGGTGGGTGCTTCGGTATCGATTTTCTGCTCCTTGATGGAAGGCGATACTCGGGTGACCGGTTGAGTTTCAGGTGGGGTATGGGAATGGGCAGCTTGCTTGCTGACGGTGGGCCGCGTGTACTCCTGGTCGTAGTAGCGCGGGGGTGGCAATTTGGGTCGTTTGGGCGGCTGTATGGTGGTTTTCCCTCGCGCTATTTGTTGCCCGTTTGCATTCACAGGTGGCTTGATTACGGTTTTGCTGAGTTGTGTCTCCGGTTTTAGATTGAGCGCCCGCAGGTCTCTTGAGAGCAGCATGGCTTGCTCGTAGCGTTCGTTGCGGTCACGAGCCATTGCTATGAGGATAATTTGTTCCAGCTCAGGTGAGAGTTCCGGGGTGTAGGAGCCGGGTGGACGGACAGGGCTATTGACGATTGCCTGGGTAAGTTCTGGCAAGGATCGACCGGCGAAGGGGCGGTGTCCACTGACCATTTCATAGAGGACAACACCGAGGGCGTAAATGTCGCTACGGTTGTCAAGGGTGTAGCCCCACACCTGTTCTGGTGAAGCATAGTAGATGCTGCCGACAAGGGTTCTGGCAACGGTGATCTTCTGAAGACCCATGGCGCGTGCCAGGCCAAAATCCATGACTTTAATCTTGCCCCAGCGGTCGAGCATCAAATTTTCCGGTTTGATATCGCGGTGAATAACATTGCGCTCTCTGTAGGCGGAGTCGAGCGCATCGGCTATTTGCGCGCCATATTCGGCGGCCAGGTACTGGGGAATGGTGCCGTCGAGTTGAAGGAGGCTGGCGATGGTGGGTCCCTGAACGTATTCCATGACAAAATAAAGTAGCCCGTTTTGTTGTCCGGCATCAAAAATTTGTACGATGTTGGGATGGTTGAGTCCCGCAATGATTTGTGCTTCGCGGATAAAGCGCGCTACATATGAGGCATCTTTTGCTAACGCTTGCGAGAGCACTTTAATGGCTACCTCGCGTCCAAGGGCGATTTGTCTACCGCGATAGACCATGCCCATGGAGCCGCGACCGATTTCTTCATCTAACTTGTACCCGCCCAGGCTCTGGCCAGCCAGTTCATTCATGACTCTAGCGGCAGGATACCCGCACCTTCAGGTGTGGGAGGAATGCCGCTTCTCCTTTCTCTCAGGCAGGTTGAAGATCGTTGTACTAGGTGGAGGTGTTTGTAGTTGGCACTAGCATGAACTTTGGTGCCATCTAGTCGTCGCAGATCGAAATAGCCCGAACTTCGTCTTCCAAAGATGAAACACAGCTTGCCCTCGTAGCGCACCTGGTCAAATAAGCGAAATCCCTTGACGTACCTGGGCGCTGTGTTGCGTGAACGCATACCTCCCTTGCGAATGGTGGCTTTGTGCACCTGTCGATTGTTCCGGCGCACACACTTGAACAGGTAGCTGGTGCCATCTGAGCAGGCCTGGGGATGGCCACTGATGCAGCGAGCATCGATACCGTGGGATTTCTCCAGGTTCGTCGCGATCCGCGTCTGCTTCGTCTGGTATCCGTAGGTGAGACACACCTGGGAGCAGAGCGCTTTGGCTTGCTCGTAGACCTGCCAACGCATCATGTTTACTTGCGTTGCATCCCGCAAACTGGGCGAGCGGCGTGTGAGCGTGCTTTCCAGGTGATTCTTATGAAGAGCCGTATGGCACGTTTCGCACAGCGTCACCAGGTTGTCTGGGCTATCACCGCCCGTTTTGCTCGACTCAATATGGTGAACGTTGAGTATCGGATCTTTGGATTTTCCCTGACACCGCTGGCAACGATGCTCGTCGCGCCAGAGCACATACTGACGGGTATTCCAAAAATCGGATTGTGGTCCGTGCTGATACTCCTCCCCTGCAATCGAGGGATTTTTGATCTTCTGCATATCAAACTGCGCGACTTCAATAGTGATGCGGTTCACTGGCAAGATCGCGCCAACAAACCGGATGGCTTTGAGATGGCTTTCCACCTTGTGCTGAACAGAAGGCGTAAGCCACCCCTTGGGCTTCTTTCTATTCGCATACCGTGCTGGCCTGTAACGTGTCTTGCGGCTTCTTCTCACACGACGGAACTGCCTGCGCGTTGCAAGCAATGCCTGAATATCCGTTCGTGGGTGAACTTCCGCCTCGAAGAGCACCTCGTTCTCAGTCGTGGCGGAGATGCCAATATGCCTGGTACCTGCATCGACGCCCAGTCCGACATCTTGCCGATATCCACTACTCCCGTAGAGCAGTTGCAGTGTAAAAGGGACCGCATGGACCACTTTGGCTTTGCCTGCCTTCAGGAGCAAGCGGGCTTTTCGTGGTGTGCAAGGCATAAGTGGTTGCCCATGCTTATTGATCACGTAGACGAACATCGCGTCTACCTCCTTTCGGAGTAAGGTGCTCTTCGCCAATGTTCAAAAAGCTTGTTCGGCCTGTGACACGGCTCCTACCCATCAGAACGATTTAATCGCAGGCGATAGTGCTTCAAACTAGAGCAAGCATTTGAAGGTATCCTGACTTTTTGAACGGAGTGCCTACGCACCAAGGCTAGTCAATCAAGGCTTTTGCAAGCCTCCTCCTTCAGGAGGGGGTAATTGACGATCCGTGACCTTGTCACCTCCATTATGTATACCAGTATACGTTGGGAAAAGTATTTATCTCACAGTGGGAAAGGAGGTGGAGGGGACGTCTCTGGCAAGGGACGTCCCGGCTCGTGTTTCAGTCGAGGTATTCTTTAAGGATGCGGCTAGCCTGTGGGTGGCGCAGCTTACGTATGGCACGTTCCTCAATTTGACGGACTCGTTCGCGAGTCACTTTCAACTTTTTACCAACCTCTTCTAACGTATGGTCGTGATCGTCAACGAGGCCAAAGCGGAGTTCAATCACCTGTCTTTCACGCAAGGTCAACTGCCCAAGCACTTTACGAATTTCTTCGCGGAGCAATTGTTGATCGGTGATTTCCATGGGTCCGCGTTCACGGACATCCTCGATGACGTCACCCAGGGTGTTCTCTTCTTCCTCGGAAAGAGGAGCATCGAGTGAAAATACTTTTTCTGCCCAGATCAACAACTCGCTGACGCGATCGGCTGTCATGCCTAAGCGCTGCCCGATGATTTCAGGAGTGGGTTCGCGGCCCAGTTCCTGGTAGAGCTGGCGAGTCATACGCTTGACACGCATAACCTCTTCCATAATATAGACAGGGAGACGGACGACGCGAGTGCCTTCTAAGATCGCACGAGTAATGGCTTGCTTGATCCACCAGGTTGCGTAGGTGGAGAAGCGGAAACCCTTTCTATAGTCGAACTTGGTTACTGCACGAATCAGACCAATGTTGCCTTCACCGATAAGGTCTTCCAGGGAGAGTCCCTGCCCTACATATTTTTTTGCAATACTTACTACCAGTCGCAAGTTCGCCTCGATGAGGTGATTACGAGCATCTTTATCACCTTGTTCCGCGCGTTCCGCAAGGTGGGATTCGCGACTAGCGGTAAGGAGAGGAATACGAGAAATCTCACGAAGATACAGGCGTAGGCTATCGCTTTGCGCTAAACTACTGAGATCTGAATCCTGCAAGGTTTCGCGTTCTACCTCAGCCGGTTTACCTCGGTCAGCGTCAAACATCACATTTCGTTCCAAGTACTTGCTCTCTCTTCCATCAACAGGGACGTAAGATCGGTTCAGTCTGCAGTCATTGTATCATACAAACGGGTTATTGCAAGCAATATCCTCAACTGTTTTTTGAAATAATGGTGCAAGATTGTTCCTCTCGATAGTAGAACGATGGAGGGCTCACTTTTCTTCCCATGAATGTACTGAGATTACAATATCCTGCTTGTTCGTTGCGCGAGAGGTTGTACGGAACGCCAGAGCTATGATACTATTTCCCCTGGCACAAGAAATATTTTTAAAGTCGCCAGGGAAGGTAGGCAACATATTTGACACCTGAGGAACAAAGCAAACAAGCTGAAACGGTACCTGTTGCGCCGGAAGAGGTGGAGTTACGGGTAACGGAGCTGGCACAGGCACTCAGTAAAGAACTGGGATTAGCTCGTGGTCAGATTGAACGTACCATCGCGCTATTGGACGAGGGAAATACTATCCCCTTTATTTCTCGTTATCGCAAGGAAGTTACCGGCAGCCTGGACGAAGTGCAGATTCAGGCTATTGCCGACCGCGCATTAGCATTACGAACGCTCTTTGAACGTAAGGTCGATGTGCGCAGATTGATTGAAGCACAGGGCAAATTGACGGCGGAATTAGCAACTGCCATCGATGGCGCGACAACGCTGCAAGAAGTGGAGGATTTGTATCTTCCCTATCGGCCCAAGCGCAAGACGCGCGCCAGCGTCGCCAGGGAAAAAGGGTTAGCTCCGCTGGCTGAAATTATCCTGCAACAGCCAGAACTTGTGGGAGATGTGGATGCGATGCTGGAGGAGTATGCAAGTCCTTACTTGGATGCTGAAAAGGGCGTTGATACAAGCCTGGAAGCTTACGCAGGGGCATGCGACATTGTGGCTGAAGTTATTGCCGAGGATGCCGATGTACGCGGGAATGTCCGGGCGTCTTTCTTCAAGCACGCGATGGTCGGTGCGAAGGTAGCTGATCCTGAGAAGGTCGCGGAGAAGGATCCCAACGGGGTGTACCAGCTTTACTATGAGTTTCAAGAGAATGTTATGAAGCTGGTGCCGCATCGCGTGCTGGCGTTAAACCGCGCTGAGCGGGAAGAGGTCCTGCGCGTGAGCGTCTCACTGGCCTATGAGCAGGCACGGCAGGATATCACCGCGCGCTATCCCATCAAAGCTAGTTCCCCCTTTGCGCAATACCTTGTTGCTGCCATGGAAGATGGGTATAAACGCCTGCTTGCTCCCGCCATGGAGCGGGAGGTACGGGCAGAGTTGACCCGGAAGGCTGAAGAACATGCCATTGCTATTTTCGCCGCCAACTTACGAAACTTACTTTTGCAGCCCCCGCTGCGCGGCAGGAAAGTCTTAGGTATAGATCCCGGCTTTCGTACCGGCTGTAAACTGGCTGTTATTGATGAGACCGGCAAGTTTATCGAGTCGGATACGCTGTACCTTTTCCAGGCGGAGAAGGCACAACAGATATTGCGCGATCTGATAAAGCGATATGACATCACGGTGATTGCGATCGGGAATGGTACCGCCTCTCGCGAGACTGAGCAGCTGATCGCGGGATTGATTCGCGAGTTGGAGCGGGAGGGGGGAAAGAGCGGGCGCATTGGCTATGTGATAGTCAACGAGGCGGGGGCTTCGGTCTATTCCGCGTCAGAGGTCGCCCGGCAGGAATTTCCCACGCTCGATGCTACACAGCGGGGCACCATTTCGATCGCACGCAGATTGCAGGATCCACTGGCTGAGCTGGTGAAGATTGATCCCAAGGCAGTTGGTGTGGGCTTATACCAGCACGATGTAGATCAGAAAGAACTGGCCGAGATGCTGGAGCGCGTCGTGGTGTCCTGCGTCAATTTCGCGGGTGTCGAGGTCAACTCGGCATCGGCGGCCTTGCTCAAACATGTCTCGGGTATCAACAGCCGTGTCGCGAATGCCATTGTCAGCTATCGCGAGCAACATGGGTCATTCAAGTCGCGAGAAGGTCTGCACAAGGTTCCCGGGTTAGGTCCAGCAACCTTTGTACAGGCAGCCGGCTTTCTCAAAGTGGCTGACGGGGTCGAACCGCTGGACAATACCTTTATTCACCCGGAAAGCTACGCGGCTGCTCGCGCTTTATTGGAGTTGCTCCCGGCTGGTGATGGGAAGAAGGTAAAACCTGCCGAGCGTATCGCCCAGTACCGTCAATTTGTCAAACTGCAGAGCAGCCTGGGACGAAGTAACCGTCATAGTGATGCGCGGAACGCGAGCGGAAGTAGCACTAGCGAACAGGCTGCATGGGCAGAAATGGCGAAAAAGGTAGGTGTTGGCCTCCCTACGCTCAACGATATCCTGGAGAACCTGGAAAAGCCGGGGGTGGACCCACGTGATGCGCTTCCCGCACCTATTTTGCGCCACGATGTCCTGAAGATTGAAGATTTGCAAACGGGGATGATTTTACAGGGAACGGTGCGCAATGTGGTAGACTTTGGGGCCTTTGTTGATATTGGCGTCAAACAGGACGGCCTGGTGCATGTCTCGGAGATGGCCGACCGCTTCGTCAAAGATCCACTCACGGTTGTGGCTGTGGGGCAGGTAGTGCAGGTACGTGTTCTGAAGGTCGATCTGCAGCGTGGGCGCGTGCAATTGAGTATGCGAGGGGTTTAAATGGTTGAGAAGGAATGTTTTCCGGAATGAACGAGGACTCGGTAGTTGACTGCTACCGAGTTCTTTTTGGTTTTGGAAACTGTATCCTTTCCCGAATATTAAGTATATAGCTTTAATAGCTCGTTCAGATTGTGGCACTCATCAGGGTGGCAGAGATGCATGTATCTATAGGGGCAATCATAACGTATTAGAATTATAGATGTCCTACAAAAAAAGGTTCATAGCGTTCTCAATAACAGAGTATTACTACGCTGTAGCAGCTATGAATCTAACCCGTTGCTGTACCGAAAGGCGTCTTTAGTAGTCAATAGACGTATGCTGAAACGTGAAGAAACACATAGATACATATTGATTTAGTCATTATCATGGGAAAAAAGTACCGAAATTACAGCGAAGTATTATGCTATGCGGTGATAGGCAGTACACTAATCTCCTGGCGTCAATATTATTATTGCCTGTATTCATAAATTATTAGTCGTTTTATGGCCTTTTTCCTGCATTATCGCAGGCATATGAAGAAGGATTCTCTCTCCGTAGAACAGAGCGAGGTGAAATCATCGAGGATGAACCTCTCATTTGTCGATCTATGGAAACAGCGGGAGGATGATACTCAATTCTGTAGGGTAGAAATGATAAAGTGGGGGACCAGGCTCTCTGGGAGGCGACTTCCCTGGAGAGTACTACTTCTGCTCAAGGATGCTTTTTAACTTTTTCATCGAGAGAGCGGTAAATGCACGGAGGGCCGATAAACCGGCTCCTACGGATGTTCGGATGATTTGGTTAAGAGTCTACATTATGCTTGTCAAGATGTTTTGATCTGTGCAAGCTTTACAGGTGAGGTGTGCATACATGGACGGCAAAGGTGGTCGCCAGGCGAAATATATGGCGCGATGGCGACGATACACAGATATGAGGAGCAACGGGCGAAATGTGTTAACGTTCCTCAAAACGCATAAACAAGCGATCTTTACCAGCGTGCTACTTGTAATGATTAGTGGCTTGATTTTTGGTGTGGTCAGCCAAATACATGCTCCTTCAACAAATACTTCCCCGAGTGGGGTCACGGTGATTAGCTACAGTACATTTCTGGGGCAGGTGAAGTCCGGGAACGTGGAGGCTGTAACACTGCAGGGAAATGATATCAGCGGCTTGTTGATGACTCCTTTATCACAGCATCAAACGATGATGGCACCACAAGCAGCAACAGCTTCAGCCAGAAAATTGACTGCCGACTTTGTTGCATGGAGCCGCTATGTCGGTTCGGGCTATTCTTCCTGGCCAAGCACATCCACATCTCCGCCTATTGATCCTGCACGAGCTGTCTTTACTCATCTGCCTGGAAGTGGTGACGCGAACTTAATGCCAATGCTTTTAAGTCGCAATGTGATCGTCAATACCCTTCCTGTGGTGCAGCCACCCATATGGATGGGGCTGCTCTGGCGATTTATCCCTTTGCTTTTCCTCGGGTTGATTTTATTGCTCATATTAGCGCCTAAAAATCCTATGCGTTCAAATCGTTCTATGGATGACCGTGTGACTCAACTCGGGAAGAGCCGAGCACGGCGCTTTGATCGTACGACAGAAACGAAGCAACCGCGCATTGGACCAGATAAATTTACCAGTACTCATTCTGTGAAACCAAACGGTGTTTCTTCGACAAAAAATCATACCATTTTGGAGCCGCAAGTTACATTTGAAGATGTAGCCGGTATAGATGAGGTACGGTCAGAACTGGTAGAGATTGTGCAGTTTTTGCGCAGCCCGGAACGATATAACCGCCTGGGTGCGCGTATTCCACGTGGCGCTTTACTCGTTGGCCCGCCAGGAACCGGTAAAACGCTGCTGGCAAAAGCGGTAGCTGGTGAGGCTGGAGTGCCTTTCTTCAGCATGAGCGCTTCTGAATTTGTCGAGATGTTTGTTGGGGTGGGTGCGAGCCGGGTGCGCGACCTTTTCAACCAGGCGCGCCAATCCGCGCCGTGCGTTGTTTTTATCGACGAAATTGATGCTGTGGGTCGCAAGCGTACGATGAGGGTATCCGGTAACGACGAGCGAGATCAAACGCTCAATCAGTTGCTGGTGGAACTGGATGGTTTTGATGGGCACAAGGCAGTGGTCGTGCTCGCTGCGACCAACCGTGTCGATATCCTGGACAAGGCGCTCTTGCGTCCGGGACGATTTGATCGCCATATAACGGTATCACATCCCGATCGCGTCGGGCGTGAAGCTATTCTCAAGGTTCATACGCGATTTACACCACTACATGAGGAGGTGTCGCTGGAGCGCCTGTCTCGCCTGACCACCGGCATGACGGGGGCGGACCTGGCTAATCTTGTCAATGAAGCGGCTCTCTGTGCGGCACGTCAAAACCTGGAGTATATTACGCACGACTGTTTTGAGGATGCCCTGGCGCGGGTACAGCTTGGCGCTTTGCGACCGATCGTGATGAGTGAGGCTGATCGTCGTATCATTGCCTATCATGAGGGAGGGCACGCGCTTGTTGCTTATCATTTGCCGCAGGCTGATACGGTTAACCGTGTAACTATCCTGCCACGTGGTCAGAGTCTGGGCGTGACCCAGTTCACCGCCGAGGAAGATCGCTACAACTATAGCCGCGAGACGTTAATGGCGCGCATCGCTGTTGGGCTTGGTGGCCGCGTATCCGAAGAACTCACTTTTGGGCCGGAGCGCGTTACTACTGGCGCCGAGAACGACCTGCAGATGGTGACTGACCTGGCCAGGCGCATGGTCACACGTTGGGGAATGAGCGAACAGGTCGGGGTTGTCTTCGCTGACTACGAGCCTGGCGCAATGAGCCTGAACATGCGCCGGAGCGATGTCAATGACTTGCCGGCGCAATCGCGTTCGTTTGTCGTCGGAACTGATGGCCAGCTTACACTCGATGGTAGTGATGCAACTGCCCATCGACACGCATTCGCTATGAATGCGTCCGGGGCACGCGGCAACAATAGCACAACGATGGCGTCCATGATTGACTCTGAAGTACAGAATATTCTCAAAGAAGGTTACGCGATGGCACGTGCGCTGTTGAGTGAGCATTACGAGCAGCTGAAGAAACTGGCTAATGCACTGATGGAGTACGAGCAACTGGACCGCAAGCAGTTTGAAGCGTTGGTTCAGGAGTAAAAATTAGAGAAGCGCAATGAGAGCCATCTTCGACCAACCGGAGATGGCTCTCACAATGTGATCAGACGGAGGCAGAACCCCTCATACACCTCATAGTAAAAGCTAGCTGTCTCCACAAAACCCACCCAATTTGCCATAGAATACACTCGCTGAGCAGCATCCCGACCGCTGATAAACTCAATGTGGGAACGTCCCCTCAAGCACTGGCGGATAATCTGCAGGTCCTCGCGAAGATTGTGCTCCATTGACGGTTGTGTCTCTAACCATGCAACGAACGGAGCATCAAGTGGAGGAAGAACTATTGGTTCATTCATCCTCAGGTCTCCTTTGAAAAGACTGTTGTACTTCAGTTGCTGAGAGCGTTTGTTGTTTGCGCGCTCTCTATGGTTTCAAGAGTACACCAGGCCATGGGATTTGTCGTGCCCCGCCAATGGGATTATTCCAGATGGTTTCTCCCCGAGGGTGTGTACTTTTCCATGGTGGGTCTACCCTTTGGGGGGTAGAACAAACACCCTTTGTCAGGGCAAATCAAGAAGAATGCTGCATTCAGAGAGCGTCACATTCCATCTGGCTTACGTCAGTCTGCTCATGTGGGTAATGCGTTTGTGACTGTGACAGATTCATCCAGGATGGAGAAAAGGCCAGCTCGATACGCTGCCAGGGGAATATCACGTTCGCTGTGAACGCCTAATTTCTCGCAGATACGTTTGCGATGGGTGTCAACTGTTGCAGGCG
>MNIY01000044.1 GCA_001919995.1 Ktedonobacter sp. 13_1_20CM_4_53_11 | reverse complement strand
AGGATGTTCATTGCGCTTTCATGACGCTTCCTCCTTATACTCGCATCAGAGAGGAAGAGACGCGTCAGCTGGGGCGTGGCCCCAACCCCCCTGCCAAGGTGGGCCTTGGAGTGAGGGAATGCCCTCTGTAACCATCCGCGTATGGGTAATCGAGCACATCAGTGCTTTGTGGAGGCCAACACATTCTATGCATCCGTTGTTCACAGAGCACACGGACCTGTACCCGTGTGCCCTGGATGAACTCAACCCCGACAAGGAGAAGATCATGGAACAGAACGCGCAACAAGCGCAGAAAGAAAAGATTATGGAACAGAACGCGAAACCGTCGGAAAATGCTACCAGCCGCCGTTCCTTTTTGCGCAAGGGACTCGCAGTAGGAGGAGCAGGAGCTCTCGGTGCCGGGCTATTGACCAATGGGTTACCGGCCTTTGCCAAAGAAGCAAGCGGCGGGCTCACAAAGGGAGATGTGGCAATTCTCAGATTCCTGTCTGCGGCCGAAATCATCGAAACCGATCTGTGGCAACAATACAACGAACTAGGAGGCATCCAGGACAGCGAAGTCCCAGGGGGGAGCGGGAGTCCAGGCTACATCGCTGCCCTTGAAGTGCTGGATGGGGACATGCCCCAGTATATACACGACAATACCGAGGATGAGATCAGCCACTTCACGTTCATCAATGCGTACCTGGTTTCGAAGGGCGCCGATCCCGTCAATCTGGATAAGTTTCGCACGTTGAAGGGCAGTCAAGCGACAGGCGCACTCAAGGACAAGCGACGGCTCACCAACCTCATGAAGCTCACGGTGGACACCAGCTGGTGGACGCGCTACCGCAGCCGCACGAAGAACCCCGATTTCGGGGACACGTTCGCTCAAGCCATCCCGGGTCTGAGTAAGGGGCAGTTTCCGGCGATTCCTAGAACCGATGATGACCTGAAGGGCTTTAAACCGGGGACTTCCCCAACCATCCCTGATCACCTCCAGGCGATCGCCAACACGGCGGGTTTCCATTTTGGGTTTATCGAGCAAGGGGGCACCAGCCTCTACCCCTCGCTGGCTCAGCGGGTCACCAATCTGGAAGTTTTGCGCATCTTGCTCAGTATCGGCCCAACCGAGTCAATGCACTTTCAGACCTGGCATGACAAGGCAGGCAATGCGCCTGCTCTGACCGATCCCACGAATGGGTTGGTGTTTCCGGACCTCAATTCCCCTCCCTTTGGCGGGGAGGACTTCCAGACCAACCTGATCATGCCTGAGCCCACCATCTTCCTCAGCCGAAAGTTCCCGGTCGTCTCGATCATTCGCCCGACCGAGACACAGGGGGCTGCAATGGGAGCTGCCAAGGCCTTGACGGACGACGGGCTGTTCATCGGCCAATCGAAGGAGTTCTTTGCAGTCCTAAACGAGCTGGCAGTGCAAGCAGATGCGGCCCGGCACGGGTTTTAGGCGACGAGAGATTCAGTTCTTGCTTTGCGACCTCGTTGCGATAACAAGAAGACGAAGAGTCCATAGAGCGGGATAAATCCGATGACCCAACCCAGCCAGGTGGGAATCGCAGGTGGTGCGGTGGCTGTTATGGGGACGACTGCCTCTGCACCACCTGCGCTCCCTGTGACGATGATAGCAAGGGACCACAAGCCCTGGACCGTGATCTCCGCATCACCCTGCACGCCATTGCGCACGTTGGGGTCTGGACTGAGACTTGCTCGCACCGGGGTCGCAGGCACATCTGATTCGTCAGGGATCGAGGTGACATCATAGGTCAGTGCGCCTCTAATTGACTGCCGAGGGGCAATCGCAAAGGGGAGCGCGTAGCTCGCGTGGGCAGGGTACGTGTAGAGGCTGACCGTGAGCGGATAGGGGCCAGCTTGCACCTTTACGACACGAGCCGGCGTGCTGCCGTGTGTGGTTGCGGCAATTGAGTAGGTCGCCTCTCCTATCACAACGAGCAGAGCGATGACCCCGACTGCAAGGAGCAGAAATTGAAACGGCTTAGCCATCTTGATTACCTTTCCAGGGAGTCGAGCGACTCGCCTACGCTGCGACCGAAAATGGTGCCCAGATATGTGCCTGCCAACCCCAGCAGGAGCGAGGCCAGGTAGCCGGCTATCCCCAATTGCATTGCGAGTGCTACGGGAAAGAGGGGAAAGATGAACACGACCGGCAGAGCACCGCTCAGCAACGCGGTGAGGGCCAGGATCGGCGTCAGCTTTCTCTGGGACCACTGCTTCCGCCGCGCCCGGTGCATGATTACATCGATCAGAACGGCCACAATGACAGGAGCGAGGAACCATTCAAGCGCGACAACCGAGGTAAAGGGAGGATTGCGCCGGTATCCCAGGCGTTCAACGGTGAGCAACCAGTCGGTTGCAGGTTGCACAAACACGGCCATGATCCCTGCCAGCACGAGGTAGCAGGCACTGACGGACGTGGCAGCCCAGCGCCAGGGGATCGCATAGGCAGCGGCGACGAGGGTGAAGGCGACCAGCAATCCTGACAGCAGTGGGAAGACGTTGATGCTCATAAACCCCAGGTTGATATAATTCTTGTCTTCAAGGGCATCAAAGAGCAGCAGCGTGAAGAGACTCAGGACCGTTGCCAGGGCCAGGACGACCCCCAGCGTGGCGGCGCGCCTGGTCCCACTCCCGGCCGTGCCAATTCTGGCAGCCAGGTGCGCGGCTGAACCCAGCATATAGGCGGCGCCAAGCGCAACGATGCCCATGCTGGCGACAAACATGATGTGAAAAGGAGCCCAGATGGCGACATCAATGCCATACAGGGTATGCCAGTAGGCATCCAGAGGAAAGGCAACGGCAGCCGTGAGTGCCGTGAAGCCGACAATATAGGCACCGAGTGGACCAGAGAAGATCTCTGCAAAACCTGAGCTGTACCGGGCAATGATCGTATTGCGCCGTGCCCACCAGCTCTCGATGAGCACGGTCAGCAAGCCGGAGATGCCGCTGAGGGTGACTCCGCTCAACATCATGAGATGGGGCGGGATGAGCGTGCGATCGCGTCCGATATACGAGTGCCATTGAATATCCCAGCTTGTACCTTCAAGAAAAATGATTGCTCCAAGCAGTGCAGTCAGTCCCAGTACCAGGCGCAAAGTCGATACGGTTCGAAGTGAACGTGCCAGAGTTGTTGAGTCATTGAATACTGCTGTCCCATCAAATGTTTTGGCCATACACAAAGTTCCTTTTCGTTCTTCATAGAAGTTTTAACCATTGAGTTGCACTAAGACATTCTTAAATCCAGGTATGAGGACATCCAGCTATTGAGACCAGTTACAGAAGTTAGGAGGGACAGAACAATGCCGCTCAGTCTCTCGTTGGCGATTAGTAAAGCTAAACCATGTACGAGAAGAGGGGCAAATGGTTACAATGTATTTGTGACGACTCCCCATGGCTCAAGCACAGGGGCTTTCGGGCGCGGAGTCTGGTAAGTTCAAGGCGTAGTCTCCTCCATAACACAGTACTTTCCTACTATCTTCTGCGTTTTTCACACACGTGGCATAGAGCGGCTATGGTAATATTGCTACCATCTCATATATCAAAAGATGTCACAAGACTTAATGCTGTTTCAACGCATCTACGCGAAAGGTTCTGGAGTATTTATGCAAGAGCAGCGACGGAGTTCGTACAGCTACCGGTCTGCGCGACGGCGACGTTTCTCACCCGTCGCACTCATTGTAGCCATCCTGCCATTTGTGCTTGTTCTGTTTCTCTATACAAGGGCGTGGGATGCTGCTCCAAGGTTTGCTTTTCCATGGAATGCTGCTCAATGGTTTGCTGCTCTACTGCCAGTGTCAGCCCATACCACGCAGCCTGCAAGGCCCACATTTTCACGTTCGTGGTACATCGAAGGTTCTGTTGCGAGCAAACTCGGGGACATGCAAGCATTGGGACAGCAAGATGTTCGCTGGATGCTTGCCAGCCAACAATGCAGCGGGAGCAATTACGGGAGTCTCGTCATCCTCGATTTTGGCGAGCCTCACACTTCTCAGGGTGTCTATGGTACTTATACTGTAAAAACCAACCATTTTTGGTCCGATACGGATATTGCTGATGGCGCAAAGCAATATATGATGGCCTGGCATACGGTGTCCTCAGCTTGCAGACTCGAGTTAGCGATTGGACTGAGCAACCATCACCAATGCGCGTATAATGGCCCTTCGTGCAGCATTACAGAGGTGGGGACACAATGGGCAGATACGGTCAATAGCCTGAACACGTGGGTAAAAAGCCGGAACTATGACAAACAAATCCAGGTGTGGGGTGCCTACGATGCGGAAACCACCTGGGATGGAGCCGATAGGACGAGACAGTTTGTTGATGGCTTTAATGGCAACGATGCTTTCAAAGTGCCATTGGTTGACTTTGGTGATATGCGGCAGGGTGATCCTTTGACGGATCCAGATACGGGTCAGGCAGAGCAGAGGTGGACAGATGAGGACAGGTACTACGTAGCATTTAAAGCGGGCTACGATGTCCCCTTACCAGAGATCTATGATGGTCCCGATTTACATGATTGGGTAAGGCTCCAGCAGGTCTATCCCGATTTGAACTTCCTTGGCATTATGACAGAGGCCTGTTCGGCGGGAGAAAGACTTTCCCCTATTGATCCGAGGGTGGATTGTGGCTCAATCTTCAATGGCTATGGATTTCCTCCAGTCACGGCTTTGTCACAACTGAAGCAAAATATACTGCAGAAGGACCCGCTGTACTATGTCACCAGTATGCCAGTGCCATTCTAACTGGTGTCCTCCTTATCAATGATACCGCCTGCACATTCCTTTTTTTGTGTTATCTCAGTCTGGAGAACGTGTTCGAGTTGGGTTCAGCAGAGGAGCTCGCCAGTAATCCAAGGGATGGAGAGCCGTGTATCCACAACTGACATCCACTCGTAACTCAGGCCCATCTGAAACGTAAGAAGAGAGGGAGGGTGATATACTGGGGATATAAGCAGGTTTTACTCGTTAGAGAGAGGAGCGTTGTGAAGAGCAAAGGTAGCGCCAGGAAGCCAACGGAACGCAATCGCCAGGGTGACGGATTCAAAAAGCGGTGGGGCCTGCAACAGCGTATGACCCTCTCATATGTGGGCGTATCCGTTGCCACCGCGCTGCTGATAGAACTCCTGGTCCTCGCGATATTCTTTTTTGTGATCTTACGCCTTCCTTTCATGGAACAGAATACGCTGAACAGCGCGCAGCATATAGCGCGTATGTATGCGCTGGAAGCGGCTGTCCGGGCAAACGGAGTCAATCTTGACCCTCGCTCCACCTTTCAGCCTGGTCAGCCCTCTTCGCTTGTCTTACCAGGAGCAGACTCCACGGAGAGCGTCCCCTACACCGCGACACGCTCTTCTTCTCCCCAGACGGTACCGATTGCGCTATTGATTGCTCCCAATGGCCAGGTCCTCGCCAGTTCTTACCCGGCGCTCTATCCCGCATCCACGCCCGCCGCCCGCTTACTGCCGGACCAGGCACAGCTCATTCGTGGCGCCCTGGCGGGGAAAGCAAGAGACATGGTCGCGAATACTGCGCAAGGCCGCGTGCCCTCAGTCGTCCAGCCAGTCTTGAACCGGGAAAATAAACCGATAGGCGCGGTCTATATACAGACGCCGCCAGTAATCAATGGAAGTTTCTTCTCGTTCGTGGGGTTCTGGCTCTTTACCGCGCTGTTCTGGCTCGCCCTGATTGTTCCTATCGGTGCAATCTTCGGCGTACTGACGACGCGGAGTATGGTGCGTCGCCTTCACCGCCTGGTGAAAGCCACAGGACAATTCGCCGGCGGCGACTACTCGCAGCGGGTAGCGGCTACGAAACGAGATGAAATCGGACAGTTGGAACAGCAATTCAATACGATGGCGCAACAACTGGTCGAGAGCATAGCGCAGCAAAAATCACTCGTTGAGCAGCACACGCGCCAGGAAGAACGCGCTCGCATCGAACAGGAATTGCGTACCGCTCAGCTCATCCAGCTTTCCCTCCTGCCCAAAGAGCGGCCCACGCTTCCCGGATGGCGGATCGCGACCTATTACCAGGCAGCCAGAGAGGTCGGGGGGGACCTGTACGACTTCCTGCCATTCGAAGATGGCCGGTTGGGGCTGGTGATCGGCGACGTCACGGACAAGGGCATGGCTGCCGCCCTGGTGATGGCCAGCACCCGCAGCATGCTGCGCGCCGCGGCGCAGGCAACGGCCTCGCCCGGCGAGGTCCTGGCGCGGGTCAACGATCTGCTCTACGCCGATATTCCAGAAAAGATGTTTGTCACCTGCTTCTACGCGATCCTCGATCCGGTCGGCGGCAGGCTCCGCTATGCCAACGCGGGGCACGATCTCCCGTACCGCCAGCATACGGGTTCGGCGTGCGAACTGCACGCGACCGGCATGCCCCTCGGCTTGATGCCTGGCATGCTCTATGAGGAGCAGGAAGTGGTCCTCGCCCGCGATGAAAACATCCTGTTCTACACCGACGGCCTGGTGGAGGCGCATAACTCTGGGCGCGAGATGTTCGGCTTTCCTCGTCTCCAGGCCTTGCTCGCCGAGCACTCCAACGGGGCATCGCTCATCGACTTCTTGCTGACTGAACTCAAATGCTTCACCGGCGAGGGGTGGGAGCAAGAGGACGACATGACCCTGCTGACGTTGCAAAGGACGCCTGCGACGCCCCTGGAGAAGGGGAAGGATGGGGGTGTTCTGTAGGGGCGCGGGCGCTTTCGGGGCGGCATGGGTTCTTCGACGAAGACCACAAACATATGAACCACCACTGCTACCAGCAGCGCATATCCAGCAAGCAGGAACGAGCGAAAGAGGATGGCTTCCCCGATCACCACCGAAAGGACAGCAATATACATCGGATTGCGAACCCATTGATAGGGTCCCTCTTTGACAAGGACTACCGGCGCATCGATGGGCGCCGGCGTTCCTTTTCCAATGAAGGTGAACGCTCCCGCACACCAGAGATAGAGTCCAACTCCCAGCAGCAAAGGGAGAAAACCAACCATCCAGATGGATGGAAGCAGAAGCACTGGGCCTGCCGCACCTTGCAGCAGGAGCCAGGGGATAACCCCGGCTACCGTCCCAGGAACCAGGATCGAGAACACGAGCGTTTTCAGAGCGACCATAACACTCCATCTCATTTCCGTAACGTACTATACGGTACGTTTATAGAGCATAGAACGGCAAATGTCAAGGGTGAGGGCACTGGTGATTCCCCCGAAGTCCGCAAGAGATCCTTCGCTCTGCTCAGGATGACAAGACCCCCTCCTGGTCGCTCACGTGGTATACTTTTCAACAAGGGAGTATACTTTGACAGGCCCCGATAGGCTGTTCGGAGGAGTGGTTGATGGAGAAATCGGCAATAGGGAGCGTGGCCTGGTGTGCGCAGACGGAAGGCTACCAGTTGCGCGAACAGGTTAACCAGGGAATCGTCGCGACTTCGATGAACGACGAGAGCGCTGCGTGGAACGCGTGGCTGGAGCGCGAGCCGTCCTTCGCCTTCCAAGGTAGGGATGGCTGCCACCTCACTGTGCTCAAAGAGCACCGGGGGCAGGGACGCGCCTACTGGACCGCCTATCGCAGTGTGGGCGGCAAACTCAAGCGGAAGTACCTGGGCGCGTCAACGAAGGTCACGCTCGCCCGGCTGGAAGAGGCGGCCACCGCCCTGGCCGAAGGCACACCCGCGACCGCTTCTGGCACCTCTCCACATCCACGGCCCTTACCGGGCTCCTCCGCCCCGGTGGAGCGTGACCAGGAAAGGACACCGTGGCAGGCGTCCTTCGTGGCGACCAAGTTCTTCGTGCCGACTCCTTCACATGCGCTCATCTCCCGCCCGCGCCTGACGGACCTACTCAACCAGGGGTTCATGCAGAAGCTCACCCTGGTCTCGGCGCCTGCTGGCTTTGGCAAAACCACCCTCGTCGCGGCCTGGGTGCGCTCGCTCGCCAAAGCTCCCCCCGAGGAGCTTGCTCAGGTGGCCTGGGTCTCCCTGGACGGCAGGGACAATGAACCCATACGGTTCTGGAGCGCGCTGCTCATGGCGCTGGATCAGCGCGCTCCCGGCTACTTTCAGCAAGCGCTGGCGCTCTTGCAAGCCCAGCCTTTGCCCGGGCTCGAGTCCGTGCTCACCATACTCGTCAATCGACTTGCCGAGACCACGATGCCCTGGGTGCTGCTCCTGGACGACTATCACGTGATCAGCGAGCAAACCGTCCATGCCCAGCTCTCCTTTCTCCTGGAGCACCAGCCCCCGCACGTGCATCTGCTCCTGCTCTCGCGCAGCGACCCGCCGCTCCCTCTGCCCCGGCTGCGGGCGCAGGGAGAGGTCCTGGAAGTGGGCGCGGAGGAGCTGCGCGCTACCGTGGAAGAGACCGCGGCTTATCTCTCAGACGTGATGGGGATACATCTGCCCGAGGCTGCGGTGTCCGAGCTCACCGCGCGCACCGAGGGGTGGTTGGTCGGCTTGCAGCTCGTGGGGCTCTCGCTCCAGCGCTCCGCCAATCCGGCCGCGATGCTGGAGGAGGT
>MNIY01000207.1 GCA_001919995.1 Ktedonobacter sp. 13_1_20CM_4_53_11 | reverse complement strand
ACATGCCAGCGTCCAGCTATCCTCTGCCGGTGCGTGCGCCCGCACGAATGTCAGCGTCTCTTCTGCCTGGGCGCGTGCTCCTATGATGTCCCCACCTGACAGCAAGTCGTGGACCAGGGCCCAGGAAGCTATCACAAAGCCTCGACCGTCGCGATGCTGCCGGGCGAGTGTCAGACATTCCCGTACCCGACCGAAGAGGAGATCGCTTTGCCCCACGTGGCTGGCAATCAAGGCCACAATATACAGTGCCTTGATGCGTGCGGATACGGCGACGTCTGGTGCCACTTCCCGCAACGCTGTCTCGATCCAGAGCATGGCCTCGCTGAAACGACCGCACATGTACCAGAAATGCCCGAGGTTTCCTGCCAGGCGAAGTAATTGCTCCTTCCTGTGATGGGTTTGCGACCACTGCAAGGCTGCTCGGAAGTTTTCGGCATCCCACGTCAGGCGATCCATCCACAGCCGTTGCTGGTGCCCGAATAATTCCGGCTCACCTTGCTCGGCAAGTGCGAGGTAGTACAACGCATGCCTCTCCCGCGTCGCCTCCAACTCTCCAGAATCCATGAGTCTTTCCAGGGCGTACTCCCTGATCGTTTCTAACATCAGCAGGCGCGGCTCATCTCCGTCCCGGTCGCTCTGTTGCAGCAAGCTTTTGTCAAGCAGGGATGCAACCAGGTCTATAACAGGAAACGAGAGATCCACAGCTGCGCTACAGACCGCTTCCGCAGCCTCTAGCGTACAGCCTCCGACGAAGATGGCCAGGCACCGGAAACACCGTTGCTCCTGGGCATTCAGGAGATCATAACTCCAGCGGAGGGTAGCGCGCAGTGTCTGCTGCCTGGTGGGAGCATCCTGCCTTCCATCCGTCAACACGGCAAGCCGGTGGTTGAGTCGCCCGAGCAATGCCCGGGAAGACAGGAGTTTGCTCCGCGCTGCCGCCAGCTCAATAGACAGTGGCAGCCCGTCCAGTCTGATGCAGATCTGGGCCACAGCAGCTGCGTTGTCCTCAGAAAGGACAAATTGGGGCTTCACCATTTGCGCACGCTGGACGAAAAGGGCGACCGCCGCGTAGTGCAAAAGCTCCTCGTACGCTGGCAGGTGGAGCGGGTCGGGCAAGGAGAGCGGAGGAACCGAAAACTCATATTCACCCTCCACGTGCAAGACCGCTCGGCTGGTCACCATGATCTTGATTGATGGACAGGCCTGAAGCAGTTCAACCAGCGCGGGCGAGGCTTCAAGTACCTGCTCGAAATTATCCAGCAGCAGCAGGAGGTGTTTGTCACGTAGGAAAGCTTTGAGCGACTCGAACAGCGAACGTTCTTCGACATCTCGTAGTCCGAGCGTCTGTGCAATGGTAGGTATGACCAGGTTAAAGTCGCTGATAGGAGCAAGCTGCACCAGGCAGGCGCTATGAGCAAACACACTGATTAGATCGGCCGCAACTTTCTGAGCCAGGCATGTCTTGCCGATGCCGCCCGCGCCGGTGAGCGTGAGGAGCCGAATCCCAGGCCGTAGTAGTAAAGCACTGATCGCTTGCTCCTGCTGTTCGCGTCCAATCAACGGAGTAAGCAGAGGAGGGAGATTCTGGAAACGAACGGCTGAGCCGGTGGCGGCTTTCTCGCCATTAAAGGGCGTCGAGGGATGAAGATAGTTGCCAGAGTGCTCTCCAATGAGCTCCGCCATGCTCGCACCTCCTCCAGCGAGTCTTCTGAATGAAAAGAGTGTTCTCTCCTACGCTTATCGAGCCATCTCTACAGTATAGCACGGGTACAGAAGAAAGCTAGCATTGCCGAAGAGCGTTTCTCAAACTAATCCTGAATGAAGACAAGCGTTTGTTGAAACAAAGCTGTCTGTATGACTAAGAAAGTTGCCCTTCAAGGAAAGTTTGCTGTACTTGCCAACGCTTTTCTTCACGCTCTCCCGCTATGCTTGATGTACGGAAGCCAAATTGTCTGTTAGGCGTGTGATGTAATAGAAAGTGTTCACTATATCTTTCTGGCTATCGCCTTTCACACGTATGGGTCTGCTCAATATATCTTTTTCCGTCAGCACATTATATCTTTTTGGAGATCACATTCTCCCTATTCACAGCTATACTGTAAGTAATAAGTAAAAAATGCCAGCGAACTGCACTGGGATGTTGGAGGAGTTTGCATGAGTGCCTTGAAGATTGCATTGCTCGGGCCACCGGAAGTACACCACCTGAATCGTCGACTGACCTTTTGCGAGCGCAAAGTGCTCGCACTGCTGGCCTACCTGGCGGCTGAAGGGGGTATGCATGAGCGGCAAAAGCTGACGCGCCTGCTCTGGCCTGAGAGGGATATGGCTCATGGGCGCACTGCGCTGCGCATTCACTTACTGCACTTACGGCATATGCTTGAAGAGGACGCTTCACTTGAATGCGAATCCCACCTGCTCATCACGAACAACACGCTCGGGCTCGATCTGGCCTCAGGCATTGATCTGGACCTGCACGCCCTTGAGACCGCATGGAGGTTGGTCCGTGTCCTGCCTGCACCAGAAACGGTGCATGGAGAGGTCCGCCGTGCCCTGATCGCCCAACTCGATCGTGCCGCCGCTCTGTACCGCGGCTCGTTCCTCCAGGATTTTACCTTGCGCGAGACACTCGACTACGACAACTGGGTCGGCATGCAGCAAGGCTACTGGTACCAGCATATCGAGCAGGTGTTTGACTGGCTCTCCCAGCTACAGAGCGCAGAGGGGGAGATCGAACAGGCCATTGCCACCGTCGAGCGCTGGCGCTGCTTTGACCCGCTCAACGAGGGCATCTCCCTGCGCCTCATGCAGCTGCAGTTCGTGATCGGCAACCGCATTGCGGCCTTGAAGACCTACGAGACCTACGAGGAGGCCTTGATGACGGAGCTCTCCGCCAAACCCTCACGGAAATTAGTCGTCCTGGCAGAGGTACTGCGCAACGCCTCTCCTCCTCGCGGTGCGCACAGCGGGGCCGGCAGGTGCACGACGGCCGCGCGACCGTTGCTCAACGTCCCCTTTGTTGGAAGAGGGGCGGAAGTAAGAAGTGCTCGAAGGAAGGGCATTTCAAACTTCACAGCGCCTGTCCTATCAGCCACTGATCGAGGCGCTGCGCACCCGCTTAGAACAGGAAGATGATCTTCGTCAGTTGCTCGGTGATCCCTGGCTGGCCGAGCTCTCCCGCATGCTGCCTGACCTGCGCGAGCGTTACCCCGACTTGCCCCCTCTGACCATCAACGGGGCCTTTGCCTCCTCCCGCCTCTTCGAAGCGCTGGCGCGCTTGTCTCAAGCGTTAGCTTCACAGGCACCTTTCCTCCTGTTTGCCGACGACATACAGTGGGCGGACGCCGCCACCCTGGACGTGTTCCAGTATCTTGCTCGATACTGGAGGGAGCATAAGACGCCCGCCATGGTGCTGCTGAGCAGACGCATCGAAACGCGGGAAATGGAGCCGGAGATGTCCGAATGGCTTGCGAGCCTCAGCAGCACCATCTCTTTGACGCACCTGGACCTGGGTCCCCTCTCTGCGCAAGACACCCGCCAGATCGTTCGCGAACTCACGGATACTGATGGAGTGCACCCATCGCTCCCGGGAGACACCTGCGATAAATCGGGGTGCTACAATCAGCCTTCTTCGCAGCCTGTTCAGACCCCTGGAAGCGGCATCTGCCCCGAGCGTTTCGCCGCGTGGCTGTTCGCAGAAACGAAAGGGCAGCCGTTCTATCTGAACGCGCTACTCCAGATGTTGCTCGAACGCGGCGTCCTGGTGCCCCGCTTGATCGCGGGAAGCGGTTGGGTATTTGAGCCGCAGCCATCGATTCTCGAAGCCACTCCACCGAACAACATGCTTCCCTCGGAGGTGCGCGAGATGATCCAGCGTCGCCTGGCCCGACTTTCGTCCCCTGCCCGCACCCTGCTGGCAGCAGGGGCGGTCCTGGAGCAGGACTTCACCTTTGAGCAGCTCTGCCAGGTTGCCCAGCTTGCACCGCAGGAGGGACTTGCTGCCCTGGATGAAACCCTGCAGAGTCTCCTGCTGCATGAGTCGAGATTTCGGGGAGAAGGAAGAAGAGGGGTTTCCTATCACTTTAGCCACGACAAGATCCGCGAGGTGGTCTACGCAACGGCTGGAGATGCTCGCAGGCGAGTCTTCCATGGTCGCGCGCTTATGGTCCTGGAGCACGTGGACGTCCCCACTGCGGAGCTGGCCTCCAACGTGATCGCCAACGGAGCAGCAGCTTTTACGTTTCAGTGATATCAAACTATAGATTACTTCGTCCCATCGGTAGAGGCACTGCGCAGGTTTGCCTCATGTGACACCGTCATTGGGCGACTTTCTTCTCCATACAGGCAAGTATGTCAAAACAAACGCTGGTCTGCCTCCTTCGCCAGTTCGACAAACGCTTTTCTTAACGCTCGTCGACTATACTAGATCTAGCACACGACGTACTGACTGAAAGACAAGGGCTTCCTTCCTACTTCGTCTGTTTCGTGGTACGTGCGAGAGCCGTTCTCGGGTTGGGAGGCAACTCTTCCCACGTCACGTCATCCGGCGAAGAAGAAATACTACTGTGTTTCATGCATACGGTCGATGAAAGGAGAACAGGTCAATGAGTGAAAAGAGCCCAGAAGAAACCTTGATGACAAGCTGGGCCGACTCACAGCAGAAGATGCTCGTAGGTTGGCTTGATCTTTTGCAGGGGACCGAGCAACCATCGCGCAAAATGGTCTGGAGCGAAACTGTGAAGGCCTGGCAATCGACGGTGCAAGAGACATTGGAAGCCCAGGCCAGATGGCTTCGTGACTGGAGCGGGCGCGTCCAGGTCACAACAGGAAGTCCGACAGAGCTACGCAAGAACGTGCAACAGGCGCAGGTGCTGTTCCTGCGTTGGACAGAAGCCCAACAACACCTATGGCAGGGCTGGTTCCAACTCGTCCAGCAGCTCGGGCCACTCCTCGAAGCTGGCTCCCAGGCTGATGAGCACCTGCTTTCCAGTTTACAGGAAAGCGGGTGGGCAATCATCAATGCGCAAACCGAATGGGTGCAGCACTGGACAACAGACGTCAGAGACCCCATGACTGGAAGTCAGGGGCTTGTGTCTGTACTCCACCGCAACTCTGTACCCCAGAGGCGAGTACAGCTTTGGCTTCATCGCACGACACATCCGAGTCTTGCGACTCTGGGCCGTCTGACAAGCGGCCCGTTCGTGCCCAGCATGCCGAGCACGAAGCGTTGTGATCGACCGAGAACGTTTTACCCCATCGCGGCATTCTCGATGGGAACCCGACCGTTCAGTTGGAAAGGTACCGTGTAGGCGAACCGTCTCTCCCTGGCGAACCAGGGTGCCTAAGCCTACACAAAGAGTGTAGCACAAATGACCTAAAACGTCAAGGGAGTGCGCCTGCGGGCGGCGTCACTTCCTCCCCGTCTCTGAAGAGAGGGGACTCCGTGACGCACGAAGTTGAAGCATGGAGGGAGTAGCATGTGTGGTGCTTTCCTCCACAGCTCACTCTCACTTGTCCTCGGGAGAGGACAACCAATGAGGAGGAAATGACCATGAGTGTTTCGACAAAGCAAACGCTTCCACAAGCCAATAGCGATTTCTACGCCATTGGCACGACCCTGAGCGAGGAAGACCAGGCCCTTCTGCGGCGGGTCCGGGCCTTCCTGGAGGCAGAGGTTGCCCCCGTGATCACGGAGTATTGGGTTCGTGAGGAATTCCCGCATCAACTCCTCCCCAAGATGGCAGAACTGCACATCATGGGCCTGCCCTACCAGGGGTATGGGTGTCCAGGCAAGAGTACGGTGCTGGATGGCATGATGATGATGGAACTGGCGCGGGTGGATAGTTCGATTGCCACGTTCAGGGGCGTCCACAGCGGGCTGTCCATGGGCTCTATTTATCTGTGCGGCTCAGAGGAGCAGAAACAGCGCTGGTTGCCGCCCATGGCTCGCATGGAAAAGATCGGTTCCTTCGGGCTGACCGAGCCGCTGGTCGGGTCTGGAACCTCGGGCGGCTTAACCACCACCGCCCGGCGCGACGGGGACACCTGGGTGCTCAACGGCCAGAAGACGTGGATCGGCAACGCCACCTGGGGTGACTTGACCGTGATCTGGGCGCGGGATGTGGCGGATAACCAGGTAAAAGGCTTTGTGGTCGAGAATAGCACCCCTGGATTCAAGGCCGAGAAACTCAAGAACAAGATAGCCTTGCGCGTGGTGCAGAACGCGCTCATCACGATGGAAGACTGCCGAGTGCCGGAAGCCAACCATCTCCAGAAAGCTAACTCCTTTCGGGACACGGCCGCCGTCTTGCGCATGACGCGGGCGGGTGTTGCCTGGGAAGCGGTTGGCTGTATGGTGGGAGCCTACGAGTTTTCCCTCAAATACGCCCAGGTGCGGGAGCAGTTTGGTCGTCCGATTGGTCGTTTCCAACTCGTGCAAGACCTGCTGGTGCGCATGCTCAGCAACATCACGGCCTGCCAGTGCCTCGTGATGCGCCTGTCGCAAATGCAGGACACCGGGATCATGAGGGACGAGCACGCCTCCCTGGCCAAGGCCTTCTGCACCGTGAAGATGCGCGAGGCGGTGGGCTATGCCCGCGAACTGTTGGGTGGCAACGGCATTCTGCTCGATCACCAGGTGGGGCGTTTCGTGGCCGATGCCGAGGCGATTTACTCCTATGAAGGCACCCGCGAAATGAACACGCTCATTGTAGGCAAGGCCATCACCGGTTTCAGCGCGTTTGTCTAGGCAAAGTGGAGCAGGAGGGCACACATGGTTATCAGCGGCTACAGTTTAAGCACAATCACGAACTTTGTGGGACAGGAACTGGGTGTCTCCGAATGGATGACGATTGACCAGGAGCGGATCAATCAGTTCGCCGACTTTACCGGGGATCATCAATGGATTCATGTCGACGTGGAGCGTGCCAGGCGGGAAAGCCCGTCTGGTTCGACCATCGCCCATGGATTCCTCACACTCTCGTTAGCTGCCGCCTTGCAATATGAAATTGGCATTATCCCGGCTGGCGTTTCTGAGGCGCTTAATTATGGCCTCGAGCGGGTGCGCTTTCTGGCACCTGTGAAAGCAGGGGCACGCATTCGAGACCGGGTGGTGTTGCTGGCAGTCGAACCGAAGGACAAGAGTCGCCTCTTGCTCAAAACCCGCAACACCATCGAAATCGAAGGGGAAACCAGGCCGGCCCTGATCGCCGACACGCTCTCGCTGTTGTTGCTGGATGCATAATAAAGAAGCCTTTGGAGGTGCAACATGACCATATGGTGTGACGCACAGACGGCAGTGCAAGTCGTCGAGTCAGGAAACAACGTGTTTCTGGGAGGGATGCTCGTGACCCCGACCCCACTCATCCAGGCGCTGGTCGCCCGCGGGGAGGAACTGCAGGACGTTGAGCTCTTCACGGCACTCGTGATTGGCCCCGCACCCTACACTGACCCACGCTGGGCGGGGCACTTTCACGTGCGCACATGCTTCGTCAGTGCTTTCGACCGGGCTGGTGTCAACGCCGGGCGTGTCAGCTACATCCCGATCTATCTGTCCTCTATTCCCAAACTCTTC
>MNIY01000027.1 GCA_001919995.1 Ktedonobacter sp. 13_1_20CM_4_53_11 | reverse complement strand
ACGCTGGACCAGGGGATAGCGGGAGACAACGTGGGCTGCTTGCTGCGCGGAGTGGAGCGCACGGAGATCGAGCGGGGGCAGGTGTTAGCCAAGCCAGGGTCGATCAAGCCGCACCGGACGTTCCAGGCGCAGGTGTACGTGTTGTCCAAGGAAGAGGGAGGGCGGCACACGCCGTTCTTCAACGGGTATCGACCGCAGTTCTATGTGCGCACCACCGATGTGACGGGAGCGATCCGGCTGCCGCAGGGGGTGGAGATGGTGATGCCCGGAGACAACATCGAGATGACGGTGGAGTTGATCCAGCCGGTAGCGATGGAAGAGGGGGTGACCTTTGCCATCCGTGAGGGTGGGCGCACCGTTGGGGCTGGCATTTGCACCAAGGTCGAAAACTAAGTTTCGCGTTGGTAATTTCGAGTTTCGCCCAAATCATGGTATGATATAAGCGAGACTCGAAATCCAGATTTAAAGACGAAACTCGAATGGAGAATTGGCATGGCCAGTAAAGGTAAAGAGAATCGTATAGTTACGACGTTGGCTTGCACGATTTGCAAGCACAGGAACTATACCACTTCAAAGAACAAAAAGAACAATCCGGATCGGCTTGAATTGAGGAAGTTCTGTACTACCTGTCGTGTGCATACGGCTCACCGCGAGACCAAGTAGATAGTAGGGTACGGTCACTACGATCGAGAAAGGTTGAACGTGGCAAACAAAATGGCCGACAAAAAGAAAAACGCCAGTCGGAGCACGACGCGTAGCCGGAAACAGAACCAGATGGTCGAGCCAAAAACGCGCAGCAACGAAAACGCCAACCAGAGCGCGACGCGTAGCCAGAAGCAGGACCAGGTGGTCGAGCCAAAAACGCGTAGCGACGAAAAAGAGCCAGTAAAGAACGTCAAAGCAGTGGAACGCACGCGAGACGAGCGTAAAGCGCAAGAGAGCAAAGCTGTCAGACGCGATAGCAAGGGTCCTTCTTCGAAAGGCCCTGCTAAGTGGCAAGTTCGATTGCGTAGTAACCGCTATGTCCGTTTTATACTTGACGCCTATTACGAGCTGCGCCATAAGGTGACATGGCCTACCTTTAATGAGGCTCGCAACATGACCATTGTGGTGCTCTTGCTTTCAGCCGCAGTCGGTGTAATATTGGGTGTGGTAGACTATGGCTTGCAAAGCCTCTATGTTTTGCTTGTCCATCTTGGCGGTAAATAGTAGTGTGGCCTAGAAGCATGAAGGAAAACATCGTGGTTACTGAGCATACCCAAAATAGTGGGTCAAATGTACCACCGGACAATTCCCCGCAGAATCCAGATTCTGTGGCGAGTGAGCAGCGGGCCTGGTACGCGATTCACACGTACTCAGGCTATGAAAACAAAGTGAAAAGTCACCTCGAAGCGCGCATTGCGTCGATGGATATGCGTAACAAGATCTTTCGGGTCATCGTGCCGATGGAAGAAGAGGTGGAGATCAAACAGGGTCAGCGACGCACCGTGCAACGCAAAGTCTTCCCCGGCTATGTGCTGGTGGAGATGATTATGAGCGATGAAGCCTGGTATGTTGTGCGCAATACGCCAGGTGTCACAAGCTTTGTCGGCTCTGGTACACGTCCCGTTCCTTTGCAAGAACACGAGATCAAAAGTATTCTCAAGCAGGTAACAAAAGAGACGGATAAGCCGAAGGCTAAGATTAGTTTCTCTAAAGGCCAGAGCGTGCGCGTCATCGATGGCCCGTTCACTGAATTTATTGGTACAGTCAGTGATATCAATATGGATCGCAACAAAGTGACTGTACTCGTCTCATTTTTCGGCCGTGAGACACCGGTGATACTGGATTTCCTGCAGGTCGAAAAAATCTAACCAGCACATGAATGTATTCTGAGGAGTTTGAAACAACATGGCGAAACGTGTAAAGGCTGTAGTGAGGCTACAGATTCCAGCAGGGAAGGCCAACCCGGCTCCCCCCATTGGTACTGCGCTGGGACCTCAGGGCGTCAATATCATGGCGTTCTGTAAGGAATATAATGCGCGTACACAGGACCAGGTGGGCATGATCATTCCCGCTGAAATAACGATCTATGAAGATCGCTCTTTCACATTTATTACGAAAACACCGCCTGTGTCTGACCTGTTGAAAAAGGCGGCGGGAATTGAAAAAGGGGCTGCAACCCCTAGCAAGACGAAGGTCGGCACGATCAGTCGCGACCAACTGCGCGAGATCGCCGAGATCAAGTTGAAAGATCTCAATGTAATTAACATTGAGGGTGCTGAGCGCATGATTGAAGGCACAGCACAAAGTATGGGTATTAGCATTAGTTAAGGATAGCCCGAAGTCACTGAGGTATCCTACCGCAAGGAGGGCGTTAAGATTATGCCAAAGCATGGCAAAAAGTATCTGGAAGCACAGAAGCTTGTAGAAGACGGTAAACTCTACCAGCCTCAAGAAGCTGTTTCACTCCTCAAGAAGATTAGCTACGTAAATTTTGATCCTACTGTCGAAGTTCATATGAAGCTCGGCGTCGATCCTCGCCACGCTGACCAGATGGTGCGCGGAGTAGCGATGCTGCCCGCCGGCACTGGTAAAGAGGTGAAGGTACTGGTATTCGCCCAGGGTGAGAAAGCCAACGAGGCGGAGGCGGCTGGAGCGGATTTTGTGGGTCTTGATGACCTGATCAAGCAGATTGAAGGCGGCTGGCTCGATTTCGACGTCGCCATAGCAACACCCGATGTGATGGGTAAGGTTGGTAGACTTGGTAAGAAGCTTGGCCCACGCGGCTTGATGCCCAGCCCCAAAGCCGGTACAATCACATTTGACCTGGCTAGAACCATTCAGGATGTGAAGGCCGGTCGCGTTGAGTTCAGAGTTGATAAGACGGCACTCCTGCATATTCCAGCAGGGAAACTCTCATTTAGCGATGATGCATTGATGGCGAATCTGGCTTCTGTCGTTGATGCCGTAGTACGCGCCAGGCCAACTGGCTCAAAAGGAACGTACGTCAAGAGCGTCGTATTATCGTCAACAATGTCTCCCAGCGTCCGGCTGGATACGGCGGCGGCAACCGCTCTGAAACCTTGATCTCATAATGTTGTAATGTGGGGCGGGGCTTGCCCCGCTCTGGTGCGGCTGACAATAGAATAATGAAGTAACCGAAGACAGCAAGTATGCCACCTGGCATGTAAATGACAATAATTATGTCGGCTTGCCGAGGAAATGTATAAGCAATCTACCCTGGCAACATCTCGATGAGTCACGCGTTGCCTGCTAGAACATATACTACTTACCCATAGCCTTCGGAAAATCACCGAGGGCTTTTTTTATGGTATAGGACTCGCGCCTCTTTGAGAGTATAAGAGGTCCGATAATGCTTTTTACCTTTTTCATCTGAATAGCGGAAGATCCACCGAGGGCCGATAAATCGGCGATGTGCACGATGAATCGGCACCTACTCTGGATTAATTTGTTAATGTGCATTATCGAGTTCCTACAAATTTCCAGGAAAGGAGGGAATGCGTAGATGCCAACACAGGCAAAGTCAGAGAAGATCGAGGAACTGACTGAAAAACTGGGCCGGGCAACAATAACGATCCTGGTACAGACGCAGGGCTTGAACGTCAAAGACATGACCGATTTACGTAATAAAATGCGTACTGCCAGGCTAGAGTTCCAGGTCACCAAAAATACCCTTTTGCGTATCGCGACTGAGCGCAATAACATGACCGAGCTGGATAAAAAAATCTTCAACGGTCAAACTGCTATCACGCTGAGCTACGATGATGAAGTGGCTGCCGCCAAGGCGGTGACCGATTATGCCCGTACATCAAAGACCTTCCAACTCAAGTCTGCTATTCTCGGTGGTCGCACATTAACCGCCGACCAGGTCGAAGGCCTGGCAAAGATACCCGGCGGCAAGAACTATGCGAAGGCTCAAATCGTAGGCGTTCTTCAGGGGCCCATGGCCACTACTTATAGCCTGCTTACTGCGCCAATGCGCGACTTATGTTACGTACTGCAAGCACATGCCGAACAACTTAACGGCGGAGCTAGCACAGAATAATTCCAGGAGGAACACACAATGTCCGTAGATTCCATCATTGCCGAAATTGAACAGCTTAACGTATTAGATTTGGTGCAGTTGACCAAAGCTCTGCAAGAGAGGTGGGGAGTAAGCGCGGCCCCTGTCGCCGCTGCTGCTGGTCCCGCAGTCGCCACCCAGGAGGCGGCGCCCGCTGCTCCTCCTGTCGAGGAGCAGACTGAGTTTGACGCCATTCTGACAGAGGTCGGTCCCAACAAGATCAATGTCATCAAAGTTGTACGCGAACTGACCGGCCTGGGTCTGAAAGAGGCGAAGGCTGTGGTTGATGAGGCTCCAAAGCCCGTTAAAGAAGGCGTCTCTAGAGAAGAGGCTGAAAAGGTCGCTGAAAAGATGGCCGAGGTCGGCGCAAAAGTCACCATTAAGTAATATTGCCTGGGTATACATGACTGGCATACAGTTATGTATACCCGGATTCAATAATCATCTATAGCATAAAAGCTGGTGGCGCAATTCATTGCGCCACGGTATGGCAAGTGTTATAATCAAACGGTGTGATTTTCTTTTCCCGTCTTCACGTTTAGGAGGTGAACAACAAGCGTGGCATTACCATACGAAGGAAAAGCGGAGATTATCGAAGATTCCCGCATACATGAAACAGACACAGGTTCGCCGGAAGTGCAGGTGTCGATCCTGACCTGGCGTATCAATCATTTGACCGAACACCTCAAAGTCCATAAGCACGATTTACACTCTCGTCGGGGTTTGTTGATGTTGGTTGGTCAGCGCAGGCGATTGCTTGCATATATCGCCAAAAAAAGTCCCAGCCGCTACCGCGCACTGATCGCAAAGCTTGGCTTGCGTCACTAGTTGGTCAGAAGGTTGTAGTGGATGCGGTCGGCGCAATCCTGGCAAGCGCCGTATTTATGATGAGAGATTTCACCATTATTGACCTGGCAGCCGCTCCATTTCTGCCATCCACTCGACCGTTACGTATATTGGACGAAGAGAAATAGAAACAAGCGAACGAACACAAGCAGCAGATAGCATACGTCCCCCACACTATCTGATGAACGACAGAAACACTTATGTAACCGCAACCAGGTAGGACAAAGAAAAGCACGAATGTTATTACACCCAGGCAGAGCACCCGCAGTTGACTGAATGCGCTGGGTAGGTTTGAAGAAATTACGTAATGTACAGGGTGCTGTAGGGGCCTGATTTATCACGCCCTAGTCGGAGGAAATATGATTCACCGTCAAGAAGCTGTCATCGGCGGCCGGGTAATGAGCATTGAGACCGGTCGAGTGGCAGAACAAGCCAGTGGCGCAGTGTTAGTGCGCTATGGCGAAACCGTTATCCTGGCAACCGTGGTTGGCAGTGATGAGCCTCGCGAAGGCATAGATTTTTTCCCTTTAACCGTTGATGTAGAAGAGCGCATGTATGCCGCGGGAAAAATCCCCGGCGGTTTTATTAAACGTGAGGGTCGTGCTTCAGAACATGCTATCCTCGCCTGTCGTCTCGCCGATCGTCCACTTCGCCCACTTTTCCCTAAAGGGTACCGCAACGATGTACAGATAGTCATTACCGTCCTCTCTGTCGACCAGGAGAATGATTCCGATATCCTGGGCATCATTGGAGCCTCTGCCGCGCTCAGCGTATCGGATATTCCTTTCTCGGGTCCCGTTGGGGCCGTGCGCGTCGGTCACATTGATGACCAGCTTGTCATTAACCCGCTTGAGTCACAGATGAGCCAGAGCAGGCTAGATCTTGCTATTGCCGGCACTTCGGATGCTGTGATGATGGTCGAGGCAGGCGCCAAAGAACTGCCCGAGAATATGATGTTAGAAGCGGTGCGCTTCGGTCACCAGGCATTGCAGGACATCATCACGATGCAAGAGAAACTGGCGCAGGCCGTGAACAAAGCCAAGAGGCCTTATGCTCCACCGCCATCTGACGAAGCATTGAGAAACAGGGTGGCCGAGTTCGTACGTCCACGTTTCGAGGCAGCCGTAAACAACCCCAACAAAGCAGCGCGCTCGGCGGCGCTGAGTATGGTACAGGATGAACTGATCGCGGCCCTGGTTCTTGAATTCCCGGATCGCTTGAAAGAAATCATCGCGCTCTACGAAAGAGAACTGAAATCCTATGTGCGTGAAAAAATCCTGGACGAGGGGGTGCGCCCGGATGGCCGTGATCTCAAAACCATCCGCCCAATCAATTGTGAAGTAGGTTTGCTGCCACGCACTCATGGCTCCGCCATCTTCACCCGCGGACAAACGCAGGTGCTCAGCGTCATCACCCTTGGCTCACCAGGCGATGAGCAGGTATTGGATGGTGTCACTTCGACTGAGAATAAGCGCTTCATGCACCATTATAACTTCCCACCGTTCTCAACTGGCGAAAGCAAGCCCCTGCGTGGTCCTGGTCGCCGTGAGATTGGACATGGCGCCCTGGCGGAACGCGCTATCGCCGCTGTTATTCCATCGCAAAGCGAGTTTCCTTACACTATTCGCGCTGTATCCGATGTACTTTCCTCAAACGGTTCTACTTCAATGGGCTCCGTATGTGGCACGACCCTGGCTCTGATGGATGCCGGTGTGCCCATTCATGCACCGGTCGCTGGCGTGGCTATGGGACTGATCACCGGAGAAGGTGAGCGCAGCGGTAAGTGGGCGGTATTGAGTGACATCCAGGGCATCGAGGATGCATTGGGTGACATGGACTTCAAGGTAGCGGGAACCGCTGACGGCGTCACCGCCCTCCAGATGGATATCAAGGTCAAAGGCATCACGTACGAAATCATGGCCAGGGCGCTGGAGCAGGCCCGCGAAGGCCGTATGTACATTATGGAAAAGATGCTCGATTCGATAGACGCTCCTCGCGAGACTTTGTCGGAATATGCCCCGCGCATCCAGACGATCAAGATCAATCCAGAAAAGATTGGCGCCGTCATTGGACCAGGTGGCAAGATGATTCGCAAGATTCAAGAGGAGAGCGGCGCCAAGATCGATATCGAGGACGATGGGTCCGTAAATATCTCTGCCACATCGAGTGAGTCCATGCAGCAAGCGATGGACGCGGTACGTGCCCTGACGGAAGAGGTCGAGGTTGGTCGCATCTACACCGGTACGGTACGTCGTATCGTCGATTTCGGCTGCTTCGTCGAAATCCTGCCTGGAAAAGAAGGCCTTGTTCGCACATCGCAATTGGCCGACTACCAGGTTATGCGACCGGAAGATGTTGTCTCGATTGGCGACGAAATCACTGTAATGGTGATCGAAGTCGATCCGCAGGGACGCATTAACCTCTCGCGCCGAGCGGCTTTAAGCGGTGAAATGCCTTCTCAAGCCGAGTTGGAGAGCGAGCGTGGCCCGGGCCGTGGTCCAAATCGTGGTGGCCCCGGTCGCCAGGGTGGCTATGGTGGTGGACGTGACCGTGAAGGCGCAGCACCGAACCGTGGCTCCGGTGGTGGTTATGACAGGGGAGGTTACGGCGGTGGTCGTGATCGCGGCGGCTACAATGATCGTACTCCCTATAGTGACCGTGGTAACTATGGTGACCGCGGCAATTACGGGCAGCGCCGCCCTATGGGTCCCAACACCGGCGGTGGTAATCGCGGTCCAAACGCCCCACGACGCGAAGGTGGTTATGGACAGCGTCCCCCGGACCGCCGTGGCTGGTAAATAATAGTACATCGAATTGGCTGTCCGTGGCTTCGCCATAGACAGCCAATTCGATGTACATAACCCTTATTTTTGTGAAGAGAGGTAAAGAGAGTTATGTCTTCAGAGGAAATGCTGAAGGAAATAGCGGCGGAGGTCTCTATCTGTTCAAGATGTGATCTCTGCAAAGGCCGCACAAAGGCCGTCCCTGGCGAAGGCAGTCCACATGCCAAAATACTCTTTATCGGCGAGGGCCCCGGATTCCATGAAGATAGACAAGGACGCCCGTTTGTCGGTCCCTCCGGGCAATTCCTGGAAGAGTTGCTCAAAAGCATTGGCTTGAAGCGCTCGGACGTTTTTATCACTAACGTGGTAAAGTGCCGTCCACCTGAGAATCGTGATCCACTGCCAGTGGAGATTAACGCCTGCAGCGATTATCTCGAGAGGCAGATCGCCGCTCTGAAACCGCTGGTTATCGTGACGCTGGGACGCGTTTCTATGGCAAAGTTCTTTGGCGGTGAGAAAATCAGCGTTATTCATGGTCGTCCCCGCAAAAAAGATGGCTATGTTTGTATCCCTATGTTTCATCCAGCCGCCGCCCTGCGTACGGAAAGCTACAAAATCGCGCTCCGCGAGGATTTTAAAAAGATTCCCCTTGCCCTCGCCGAGGCCGAACGGCTAGCATCTGAATCCCCAGGCAAAGAGGCGGTAACTGCCGCCAAAGCCAAAAAAGAGGAGCCTCCAGAACAAATGTCACTGTTTTAGAATCTATTACAAGCAACGAGGCTGTACTGAAGCGCTGCTTCAATACAGCCTCGTTGCTTGCGAGGGATCTTGAACCTACAATAATGGCGCAACATAGTGTTCGTAGAAGTCAGGGCGATCTTCATTGATCCAGGCGAGAGGAACCTGCAAGAGCACAGGAACTCCCCAATCGAGAGCCTGCTTCAGAGCCGCGGCAGCCTCCTCATCACGTCCCAGGGAGGCGCAAACGATACCTTTCCAGAAGTAGGCATCCCCTTTCAGTTCGAGCGGCAGAGCCATCTCCAACTCCCGCAACGCACCCTCGTAATCGTGGCGTATCCACAGCGCCACGCCGCGGCAAACATAGGCGATATAATCCTCGGGATCAACCTCTGCCAGCGTTTCCAGGCGCCTGGCCATCTCAATGTCGGGTCTTGCCAGGCACATGGCAGACCATTCAACGGACCAGCCATGACTGATATGGCCTGGCGTCAACTTCCACCCGATGAGAATATCAGCCCTGGCCTGCTCCAGGTTGTTCATAGCCAGGTAAACAGTGCCTCGATTATCATAAGCGCAGCCAAAAAGGGGATTCAGCTCAATCGCCTTGCTACAGTCTTGAATAGCCTGCTCATACTCTTTCCGGTAATAATAACTGAGTCCTCGATTACTGTATGACCAGGCATCTTCAGGATCCAATTCGATGGCGCGCGTAAAGTCGGAGATGGCCCGTTCATATTCTCTCAGGTTCAGACACGCCAATCCGCGGTTTGTATAGGCGTTCACGTCTTCGTTGTCCAGCTCGATAGCGCGGTCAAGGTCATCGATTGCTTTTTCATACTCTTTGATGCGACAGTAGGCATCTCCGCGACTACTGAATGTCCAGCTCAGGTGTGGATCCAGCTCAATGGCACGAGTAAAATCAACAATCGCCTGTTCATAATGCTTGAGCAGATTATGGACACGGCCCCTATTGCAATAGGCCATGAGATACGTAGAGTCGACGGCGATAGCCCTGGTATAATCGGCTATCGCCTGTTCGTACTCCTGGCTGCGGGCATTCGCGTTGCCTCTATTATAGTAGGCAAAAGCATGCTGCTCATTGCGCCTGAGGACGCTATCATAATCGGCAATGGCGTGTTTGTAATCTTCAAGGAGAGCATAAGCGTTGCCCCGGTTATAGTAGGTGGATACTTCATTGGCATCTAATTCGATGGCGCGGGTAAAATCAGCGATGGCCCGTTTATACTCCTCGAGATGTGAGTAAGCCAGACCCCGGTTGCTATAGGCAGGAATGCATTTACTATCCAGTGCCAGTGCATAGGTATAGTCCAGGATAGCCCGCTCGTACTCCTCAAGCATATAATAGGCGTCTCCCCGTTCGCTATAGGCCATAGCATCACGCGGGTTGCGCTGAATATCCATGTCATAAAAAGCGATGACCTGCCAGTACTTATTGAAGCTGTCAGAAGATAAGGCGCGCATCGAAGAGGCGCGAGGCCTTATTGTAGTGAAGTCAGGCTCCTGAACTGACAGCGGCGCGCTTCCCCCCATAGTGAAAGACGAAGACTTTCTTGCTGATTGCTGAGCCTCTTCCAGCTTGGCGACAAATGCGCGCACCCCCTCAAAACGTCTACGCGGGTTCTTCTCTAATGCTCGTAGCACGGCCTCTTCAGCCGCGGGCACGATCGTTGGCACAATCCTGTGGAGCGGAGCAGGAGGAACAATCAGGTGGTGGGTGGCTAGTTCGGTGAAAGAACCAGAAAAGGGAAGCTTTCCACTTAACCATTCATAGATAACCACCGCCAGTGCATACTGATCACTGGCTTTTTCGGGCTGTCCCTGAAGTTGCTCAGGAGCCATATACGCTACAATACCAGCAATATCGAGGTCACTTTGAGCATGCGAACTTTGAGCGATGCTGGTTATGCTAAAGTCACTGAGCAACACTTCATTGTGTTGCCCGAAAAACATATTTTCGGGCTTGATGTCTCCATGAATCATATGTTTACTGTGCGCATACTCCAGGGCATCCGCGAGTTGCCTGGCAAGTGGCACGACCGTAGCCAGTGAGAGCTGCATACCCCTACTATAGCGCTGGCGTAAGCTATGATTAGCCATGTAGTCCATGACCAGAAAGGGATACTGTCCCTTTATTCCAACTTCGATGATGTGTACTATATGAGGATGATCCAGGAGGGCCAGCCGACCCGCTTCAGAGTGAAAGCGCTGAGTCTCTTTACTGCCAAGCTGCTTATGCCATACTTTAATGGCAGCCGGGGTAGCATGCTTTATATGTTCACCAAGGTAGACGTCCGCGACACTGCCTCGTCCCAATAGTTGGATAAGTCGATAGTTGCCCAGTTTTTGCCCCACATGCTCAGTCATTGCTACACCTCATTGCGAGAAAATGAAAAACTTTCCTCACATAGTAGAGCAGTAGCGTAAGCACGTCAAGTATGCTTTCGTGGTGATTCCCCAGAAGTCGGCCAGAGATCCTTCGCGGCGCTCAGGATGACATGCATGATCTCCAAGTGTCTATCCTGAGAACCTCGTGTGCAACAACTTACCCAGCAACGAATGCAGGGTTATTTCACCTCGATGGTGAATGGCACGTTTAGAATGTACTGCGGGCATAATTGACCTGCTGCGCAAATGGGCCTGCCGGTGAAGCTGAGTTTGGAGGCACCTGTACCCTGGGCGATAAACTGCCAGATGCAGACTTTCAGCGTTGACGATGCATAGCCAGAGGGCGATTGCAATTCAAGCGTACCCTGTGAAGTCGTTGGGCCGCTCCACTGGTGACCAAATGGCAATTGCACCTCTATGAGATCGCCTGTGTGCGCAATTGCAGTACTATTGCTATTGCCCATGTGTAACGTGACATTGGGAGTTTTTTGCGGGGGATTCACTACCGCGCTGGTGGGACATCCATTCGTTGTTTTACCAGGAGCAGTCGTTGCCCCTCTGGTTGGCGCGCTTGTTGGTGCGCTCGTCGGAGTCGAGCCTGCCCCTGTTGTCGTATTGGTTCCGCATGCTGCCAACGTGAATACAAGTGCAAGCAGTAGAGCAAGTGGTACGATGAATGATAGCGATTGTCGCCGTATGACGCGGCTGTTGATTTTATAACGAACTGTATGTGGTCTGCGCATTTGGAAACTCCTTGTGTTCCTCAGTTGTTTTTCTTCCGACTCCACCATTACAACCTTCGCAATGTCAAGACGTTTCTTTTTGTAAAAAAGTTCCTTTTCCCGAATCGTTTCTCTTACTCACGTCTAAAATAACGCGCAAGACTGTTTGTCTGGGATGAATCTTTTCTGACGGTCGACAGGGTCATTCACAGACCATAGCGCTATTGGGGGATTGCGTTGACAGCAGGCATGCTAAATGGTATCATTCTCACACGTGCTGATGTATTTTCGTGTATCAAGATGATGCAATGCCTTGTTGTGGGTGAAGCATTCCTGTGTTATAATAGGGCAAATGTTCTAATTTTCTAGAGGAGATGCTTGATGGCTAGTGGTAACTACGCTACAAGGAAGAGTATTTCAACAGAGCCTGTTCAAACACCGGTTCCCCTACGCGCCAATGCTACACGTCAACTCCCTATTGTGCCAGACACGGATGAGCCCAGGACAACAAAACCGTTGGCGGTGAGACGTCCAACATTCGTGGTAGACGAATTCCGGGAAAGCTCCCTGAAACGCCACAAGCACTGGTTGAACCCTTTTCTCATAACGATGGTTGTCGTGGTTATCGCTGTGCTCGTATTAATCTCCGCGGGTTCGTTTCAGCGTTCTGGCCCGTCCCAGCTGGTTATCTCACCGAACGGACAGGTCTTTCCGATTCAGGTAGGAGGTACCATCGGCAATGTCAAAGCCTGGGAGAGTAGTAATGGACCAGTGAGTCCTAAAACAGCCATTCCTACCAAACCTGGCCCCTACTCGGTTGTGGGCAAACCCTCCCTGTCGGTAGATTTCATGAACAAGGTGCTCGCTTACTATCACTCTCCGGCAGCAGGGAAAGCACAGGCGCTTTACGATGATGGTATTAAATACGGCCTGGACCCCGCCTATGCGCTGGCCTTTTTCATGCATGAAAGTTCGTTTGGCACCGCAGGCGTTGCGAGGGTGACGCTCTCACTCAGCAATATGCGCTGCGTACCCGAGTACCGCTGCCTGCAGGAAAATGGTGGCTATGCCATATTCGACACCTGGGAACAGGGCTTCGAGGCCTGGTTTAAGCTTATCCGCAATCTTTATGTTGCCTACTGGGGCCGCATCACCGTTGACCAGATCATCCCCAAGTACGCACCCAACAGCGACGGCAATAACGAGGCGGGATATATCGCTTCCCTGAAGCACACAATTGATGTCTGGCGCGCCGGTATCGTCCAGGCGTAGAATGATACCTTACGCTGTGATCAATCCCTGCTCAAGCGCCTTGCTCAGCGCTTCGGTACGGCCGGAGACGTTGAGTTTCTGGTAGATATTCGCCAGGTGGAAGTTCACCGTGCGCTCGCTTACGATGAGGCGGGCGGCGATCTCTTTGTTGCGCAGCCCCCGTGCCAGCAGTTGAAGGACCTCCTGCTCTCTTGCTGTCAGTGTCTCAAAGGGAGTATTGCCGCGTCCCTGCTTGCCAAAGCGTGAGAGTAATCTTCCTGCCAGCTGTGGCTGCACCAGTACCTCTCCACCTGCTACCACGCGCACCGCCTGGGCAAGTTCATCGGGCGCTATGTCCTTGAGCACATAGCCATCTGCACCGGCGCGCAATGTCTCATACAGGTATTCCTCGCGCTCTTGCGCCGATAGCAACAGCACTCGTGTGTCGAGGTTGAGCTGTTTGATCTGTTTTAGCGCTTCTATGCTCTGATTATTGGGCAGTTGCGCATCCATGAGCACAACCTGTGGCCCCAGCTCTACTGTTTCACTCACTGCTTGCACGCCATCGGAGGCTTCGCCAATCACCTGCAGATCTGCATAGCTCTTAAGTAAATGGCGTAAGCCAGCGCGGGAGACTGCCTGGCTGTCCACGACAAGAACACGCACTTTCTTGTTGGTGGAAGTTTCGTTTGTTGAGGGGATGGGGGCGGTACTTGCCGCGCCGGGTGCAACGGGTTGGGCATGTGTAGCCGGTACGATATAGGGAACACGGGCCAGGACACGTGTCCCCTGCTCGATGTGAGAGATGATTTCAAGAGAGCCGCCAAGATGCTCTATACGGTGTCGCAGCGCACTGTATGGGCGCGACAGGTTGACGCTCTGCTCTTCTTCCTTAAAATGGGGCAGCGGTACTTCTTCCTCGTTGCCTGCTTGCATTCCATTAGCTTTAAAATGGGGAAGTGGGGTTTCTTCTTCCGCAATGGACAGTATCCCATCGTCTTCGATGCTCATCTGAACTTCGTCACGTCCGTAGCTAAAGGTAAAGCGCAGTTTGCGTACATTGCCATGCATGTGTACCTGGTAGAGCGCTTCCTGGGCGATGCGATACAGGAGGCGCTCGGTATAGCCGGACAAGGTGCGCTCTTCACCAGAGAAAGCTACCCGGCTTGAAAGTCCCAACGACTCCGCTGTTTCCTCTATAACGCGTGAAAGCGCTTCGGCCAGCGTCACACCCACCAGCTCTGCAAGAGGTTGATCGTCATCACTGGCGCGAATTTCATGGATAGCTTCTCTCGCCAGTTGTTCGATAGCGTTCAGCCCATTATAGAGAGTGTTGAGGTCCAGAGGCATTGGAGGCACTGGAAGCATTGTCTCGTTGCGCACCATCGTCTGCAGCGTATTGAGTTGCAGCAGGATGGCACTGAGCATCTGTATCAGTTGCTCGTGAGCAGTGGACGCTGTTGACCTATCATCATTGGAATGCATCGAAGCTCTCCATTCTGTTATTTCTCCACTTCCATCACCAATTTTCCATCCTGCGTATCGAGCTCTACCGCTGAGCCATCGCGAATGGTGCCATCGAGGATGCCGCGGGCGATACGGTTCTCGACCTCTTTCTGGATGACCCGTTTAAGAGGACGCGCTCCAAACTGCGGGTCGTAGCCTTCGTTGGCCAGTAGATCCTTCGTCGCGTCACTGAGGTAGAGGGTAATATGGCGTTCGTCCAGGCGAGGACGGAGACGGTTGACCTGGATGTCCACGATATTCTTCATCTGTTCACGCGTAATCTTATGGAAAATGATCACTTCATCGATGCGGTTGACAAATTCCGGGCGGAAGCCCTCTTCACGCAATCGCTGCCGCACCGTGCGCTGTATCTCATCCTCATCCATGCCATCATACTCATGCAGCCAGAGATTGCCAACGTTGCTGGTCATGATAATCACCGTATTTTTGAAATCAACGGTTCGCCCCTGCCCATCCGTCAGGCGACCATCATCGAGCAACTGCAACAGGACGTTGAAGACCTCGGGCGCGGCCTTCTCGATCTCATCCAGCAAGATCACGCTGTAGGGATGCCGCCGCACGGCTTCGGTCAACTGTCCGCCTTCATCGTAGCCAATGTAACCCGGAGGTGCGCCAATGAGGCGCGAGACGCTGTGTTTCTCCATGTACTCGGACATGTCGATGCGCACCATCGCCTGCTCGTTGTCGAACAGGAACTCCGCCAGCGCGCGTGCCAGCTCGGTCTTACCAACTCCTGTCGGGCCTAAAAAGAGGAAGCTGGCCAGCGGGCGATGGGGGTCCTGTAGACCGGCGCGAGAACGGCGAATGGCATCAGAGATCACCTGCAGCGCCAACTCCTGTCCAACCACGCGCCGCCGCAGATTGTCTTCCATGGTGAGCAGTTTTTGTACCTCGGCCTCCATCAGTTTGGAGACGGGTATATGCGTCCACTTGGAGACGATCTCCGCGATATCTTCCGAGTCTACCTCTTCTTTAAGCATGCGCGCGCTCTGTAGATTGATAAGTTTTGACTCCATATCGGCGATGTGCCGCTCGAGCTCTGGAATAGTACCATAGCGCAGCCGCGCCATCACTTCCAGGTTATATTCGCGCTCCGCCTTCTCCAGTTCGACCTGTGCCCCTTCAAGCTCCTTCTTGAGCTTGCGAATAGTCTCTACAGGCTCGCGCTCACTCTCGAGCGAGAGTTTGAGGGAATGCAGTTGCTCACTGAGGTTGGCAATCTCCTGCTCTACGCGGTTCCGTCGCTCGCGGCTGGCCGCGTCAGTCTCCTTTTTGAGCGCTTCATGTTCCACCTGCAACTGCCGAATACGACGATCCAGGGCGTCGATCTCAGTGGGAGTACTATCTAGCTCTACACGGCGGCGGCTGGCGGCTTCATCGACCAGGTCAATGGCCTTATCAGGCAGGAAACGGTCGGTGATGTAGCGGTTAGAGAGCATGGCCGCGGCAACCAGCGCGCTATCCTGGATGCGCACGCCATGATGCACCTCGTAGCGCTGTTTCAAGCCGCGCAGGATGCTGATGGTATCCTCGACCGAAGGTTGATCGATCATTATCGGCTGGAAGCGCCGCTCCAGCGCGGCATCCTTCTCGATATGCTTGCGATATTCATCCAGCGTGGTTGCGCCAATGCAATGCAGTTCTCCACGCGACAGCATCGGCTTCAACATATTGGATGCGTCCATGGCCCCTTCCGCGGCCCCTGCTCCCACCAGCGTATGCAGTTCGTCGATAAAGAGGACAATGCCGCCTTCAGCGCTTGTTACTTCTTTCAAAACGGCTTTCAGGCGCTCCTCGAACTCGCCGCGGAACTTGGCACCGGCAACGAGGGCGCCCAGGTCAAGCGTGACCACCTGCTTATCAGCCAGCGTCTTTGGCACATCGCCACGTACAATGCGCTGCGCCAGGCCTTCAACGATGGCGGTTTTACCGACGCCCGGCTCACCGATCAACACCGGGTTATTCTTGGTACGCCGGCTTAGCACCTGGATGACGCGCCGGATCTCATCGTCACGACCGATGACAGGATCAAGCTTACCCTGTCCCGCCAGTTCAGTCAGGTTACGACCATATTTCTCCAGCGCCTGGTATTTTCCCTCGGGATTCTGATCGGTCACCCGCTGCGAGCCACGAATGGAACACTCAGGTATTCATCCTTGAAATTTCCCATTTCGCGCCACGCAGCTTCCAATGTCTTGCGCAAACGCGGCGATATACCTGGCTCGCTGGCGCCATAGACGCGCGGCATGCGTTCGATTTCGCTTTTGATGAGACGTTTTGCCGCTACATCACTACCTCCCACTTTCTGAATGACCTGCTGGAGCACTCCACCATCCTGGGAGAGTAGGGCATCAAGCAAATGTTCTACTTCAATCTGCCCATGATTATGCTGTTTGGCTATTTCTGACGCTTCACTGATAGCTTCCCGTGCTTTATCTGTAAATCGCTCAATTTTCATAGGGTTATGCATCCGTCCCTTGCTAAAATTTTCTAACAGAAATATATCATATTGAGTATAGCATTGCAAGAAGATTTGAGTGTGATCTTATCAAAGTTCAGGGAATGGAAGTAGTTGGAAAACCTCTTCTGACTAGCTTGCTTTCCATGTTATAATCGGCTCACCATGCAGAAACAGATAACGCAACAACCGGTTGAAACGCGGACGCCACTCTCTCCTGATGAGCAGATGGCCGTGGGGATAGCGACTGCCATTGAGAGTATCCTTTTTGTCTCTGGCCGACCGCTGGAACGCGCCGAACTGCGCAAATTGCTCGACATTGACGAGGAAAGCTTAACACAAGGCTTGCAGAGGCTGGAGCATGACCTGGGAAGTCAGGGGCGCGGTATACGGTTGCAACGTTTGGGCGAACAGGTACAGCTTGTCACCGCGCCCGAGAATGCCCGCTACATCGCAGCACTGTTAGGCCTCCCCATGTCCGCGAAACTCACTTCAGCGGCCATGGAGACGCTCGCTGTCATAGCATACCGCCAACCCGTGACACGCGCGCAGATTGAAGCCATACGGGGCGTGAATAGCGACCGCGCTCTTGCAAGCCTGATACAACATGGCATGGTCACCGAGATAGGCCGGGCGCAAACGGTTGGACGCCCCACCCTCTTTAGCACGACACCTGAATTTTTACAGCAATTTGGCTTGACGAAGCTGGAACAATT
>MNIY01000195.1 GCA_001919995.1 Ktedonobacter sp. 13_1_20CM_4_53_11 | reverse complement strand
AGGGGAAGGCGTCACTGTTGACGGAGCGACTGGCTGACCGACCGGCTGGCCAGGGTTTGAGTTGCCAGGATTTGAGTTGCCAGGAGCTGGAACAGTAGGTAGGGGAAGAGTTTCCTTCCCGTTAATCTTGATGGCGGTGGCGCGTGAGATGAACACAGCGACACCCAAAATGCACACCATGATAACAGTGATCACGAGTGCCACTTGAAAGAGTTCCCGCTTTGGTGGATGCTGTGAACGGAAGTAGGCCCAGGCCCCCAATAATGTTGCAGTCGAACCAATGAGCGCAGCGAGCAAACCAATCGCGCTACTAATAGTCATCGTTTGTTCTCCTTTCCAGATAGGCTGCTCGTTTTATGTGCTCTTTACATTGAATAAATAATCCCAGTTCTCATCAACTACAACAAATTCTATAGTAGTAGGACGGTATTTTCTGGGTCGTTGATGGCACTGATCGTGAAGTTGTCTTCAGCTCAGTGCAATAAAAAACACCCAGCTAATGAACGTCCTGGATGTTCTTTTGTATCTTCCTTGATACGGTTCTCTATTAAGTTACGTTTGCAGTTTACCATGGCAGTTTATAATTTGCAAGCTGAGCGTAAAAAAATTCTATGAGCACATAGACAAAAAGAGATGGAGCACTTCCTCCTTCCACCTTCAGGTGTGGGGAGGAAGTGCTCCATCTCTTCATACGGGTGCGGGTTCCCTCCCCGTGCACTTCACAAGGAGGAACACATACACTTGCAGCCAGGAATATTACTGCTGCCGTGGCCCAGTTGTGGCCTCCAACCGTTCACGCATCTGTTCGTAGGTGACAGCATCGATCTCACCCCGCGCATACCTCTGGCGGAGTATGTCTAAAGCGGAAGGCTGAACTGGCGGCGTGCCATAGCGGCCATAATGGTAGTAAGGCACCTGCCTGTGGCTGAAAATGGCCCAGCGTATAACGCTCACGATGAGGAGCGCCAGGATGATGAACCAGAAAAACCGGCCCAGGAGCAACAACGGTAGCAGGAACAAAAATCCGAGTCCAAATCCCCAAAACATGGGAATCCTCTCTTTCTCTATGTCTATTCTCAGTGTCGTGGCAACATGGGTTGCTCTGGCGGTGTTCTATCGCGTCGCCTGAGGCGCTGTGCGATGTCACCACGGCCCAAATCTGTTCTGTGAACGATACGCCATATCGTTTCACTATTTACAACAATGCGATACATCGCTATATTCCAATATACGACATATCGCAATACCAGTTGCAAAACAGAAGCAAGCGAGAGTTGACCTATAAAGGAGATCTATGCTTATTTAGACTGTCCCTGAGCAATAACCTGGCAAGGCGCCAGAGAACTTCTCGGGATGAATGAGCTGTGCCACGCAGCGTAGCCCCTCGACCAGGCGCTGGCTGGGATGCTGCATGATGTTGACATTGATATGGTACACGTGGTGCAATTTGAGCGCATCAATGCTACTCCAGTTGGGCCGCTTATACACAAGGGCAGGATTACCGCCGTAGGCAGGATCTTCCGTCAGGATGACAAACTGTGGGTTAGCAGTGATGATCGCTTCGTCTGTGACCTGGGGATAACCACCGCCACTGCTGTTGCCATGGAAGATATTGGTTCCATTGGCATCCTGCAAGAGTTCATCGCCAAAGGAACTCCCGCCAAAGATATAGGGTTTTCCAGGCGTACTATCGTCTACTTCTAGTAACACCCTGGGCGCGGTCGTTCCCGCTAACGACGCCTTGATCGAACTGATTTGCTGCTGCAGTTGCTTTACGACTGTTATCGACGTATCCTCTGTGAATGTCAGGCGTCCGACCAGCAAGATTTGCTGGAGTACCCCTGAGAAATTCGTGATTGGAAGATCGGCGACGCGCAGACCCAGATTTTTAAGTTGCTGATCGTACTGTTTCGTCTCTCCGCCCCAGCTCAGAATCAGGTCAGGCTTCAAGGCCACGATCTGCTCAACATTATACTTGCCATTGACATCCGAAACCTTCGGCAGCGATGCCAGCTCGGGTGGGTAGCTCGTGAAGTAATCGACAGCGATCACCCGACCCTGGAGATGCAATGCTGCCAACATTTCGCTCGTGCTTGGAAGCAGCGAGACGATCCGTTGCGGAGGCGCTTTCGGGAAGGCCATTGGGGTTCCATAAACATCGGGTGCTGCCGTTGGGGTGGGAGTTGGCTTTGTTCCAGTTGCCGGTGATGAGCCTTGCCCGCATGCTGTCAGCAGTACGAAGCAAGATAAAAGCAGGACAAGAGAGAGACGAAAAGAGATGACATGGGAGCGCATGTGGTTGTAACCTCCGAGATCATTTCAACGCCCGCTGTCACCTCGCGGAAAACGGAGGTCAACCAAGAACACGCATAGACACAAGGCGTGAAGCGTTCCTTCACTGAAGTCGTCGATGTCTCGGCAGCTCACTCCTCTTACGCGAAGGATCTTGAGCATTCCTCATCGGGCAGGTCTCCTGGCTCCTGGCTCCAAGCGCTCCTCATCCTGCCTTCCCATTCAATTCAGAATGGTGGCTTGCTCTCTTCTTCATGAGAGGATGAGTCGCTCACCAGTTACAGTAGCGCGACTGCGCCGGATTTGCACCGGCTTCCCTATTCTGCCTATACTGATAGGCCACCCAATGAGCACAATAGTTATGTTGATAGATGTAGTATATGCATTGAAGGCTGAGGATGTCAAACGGATCTCTACCAGGCCTTACTTACAGTGAAGCCTCTTCGTGCAAACGTTTGATATCTATCGCCATTCCTGCCATCATCAGGTACACACGATCTGCTGCCTGTGCAAGGCGCTGGTTGATATATCCAAGCGTATCTCGATAGAGCCGGCCAAGAGGATAGGCTGGAACAATACCAAGGCCAACCTCGTTGGTGACTACGATGAGTGTCTTGTCCGGACTCAGCGACTTCACCACAGCGAGCAGTGCTTCACACTCTTTCAATGCCCTTTCATTAAAAAGCCTGCCCGCTGTATGAAACTCCACCTCGTCATCTTTTTCATGCTGCACAGACTCTTGCAACAACACATTCCCCAACCACAGCGTCACGCAGTCTAACAGCAACACATCTGCAAGCTCACCCGCTCTACGCACTGCGCTGGCCAGATCAAGCGATTCCTCAAGTGTATACCACCCTTTGGGGCGAGATGCACGGTGACGAGCAATGCGCGAGCGCATCTCATCGTCGCCGGCTGTAGCTGTCGCAATGAACGCGACAGACCGCCCGCTGCCGGCGGCCAATCGTTCAGCAAAGGCGCTCTTCCCGCTACGAGCCCCTCCCAATATCAGAATCAGCCGTGGGACAACTGCTTCCTCTGAAGACGGTAGGGACTGCTCCTGGTTCTCGCTCACAAGGGGAAACTCCTTTTATTCACGCTCGTCCTATCACCAATACCAGCAGCGCCACTACCTCTACCACTTCTTCAATGGCTCCATAGTTATCACCCGTCAGCCCTCCAATGCTCCTGGTTATCCAGAATCCCAGCGCTAACGCTGTCACGGTCACCATCACCCATACCATCAGGCCGGTAAACTGCCCCGCGACCAGCACAATTGCCAATGCGACGAGGCCTGCCAGTACGAATCCTTCAGTCGTGGTAGCCTGGTGAAACGTGGCTCCTAGCCCTGTGGCAATTGCACTGGGAAAGACGCGCAACGCCAGTACCATGGCCCAACGGGCAGAGGGCAACGCTACCAGCAAGGCAAGTGGGAGCGCGTGTCTACTTACACTGGCGAACAGTGCGAATTTGAGCAACAAGACGCATGCCCCGCCGAGCACACCGAAACTGCCGACACGGCTATCGCGCATGATCTCCAATTTGCGCTCACGCGTGCTGCCGCCGAAGAGACCATCGCAGGAATCCATGAGCCCATCGAGATGGAGCCCCCCCGTGAGTATGACCAGTGCTACAACGAGCAGGGCGGCCAGTACTAGTTGTGGGACGAGCGGCGTGAGTAGCAGCACAAGGACCCAGAGCAGGCATGCCAGCAGCAGGCCTACCAGCGGAAAATATGTAGAGCCGACCTCGAGGTGAGGCGCAGTCTCATCTTTCTCAAGAGGCTGCATTCTCCCTGGCATGGGTAGCACAGAGAGGAAACGCACTGCCGCAACCAACTCCATATATTGGCTCAGGAACTCACTCCTCACGCTCGCAAGAAGATCCTGCATTCCCCTGGGAAACTGCTGCTTCTGCTTTCCAGCCATCTCACATCACTCCTTCTATTCGCAAGCTCCCGGAAGCTGCTTCTGGAGAGGCCGAATTTTTTGCGGCACGGCCAGCACCCCTGGAACGCTGGACATTCAGCGATGCAAGGATCGCCCGCGGAACCCATGGCTCGTTGATTGGGAGGAGATCAAGCGCACTAAGTGAACCAGGATCAATCCGTAATTGCCACTGGCGCTCCAATGGCATCTTCAGTATCCTGCACAGCAGGACGCGCAGGGGCCCGCCGTGGCTCACAATCACCACGTCATCTTTTATCGACCTGTCGTCGCTACGCGCAATCGCTGCCAGCTCATCCATGACTCGCTGGAGCATATGTGCCAGCGACTCTCCTCCCGGCGGTGAATACTGCTCCGGATCGGTAAAGAAGCCCAACTGGTCTTTGAACTGCTCTGCAATCTCCGCATAGGTCAGTCCTTCCCAGGCGCCAAAATCTATCTCGCGCCACGCTGTCGATACCTTTACTGGTACCGCTTGTGTGCTTTGACTGGCGATCGTCTCCGCCGTCTCTCGCGCTCTCGCCAGGTCGCTCGTGTAAATGACGGCAATTGCCTCTTCCTGTAATCGCCGTGCAAGCCAGCGAGCTTGTACTCGTCCCCCCGCTGAAAGCGGAATGTCACTGTGTCCGCAGAAACGTTGCTGCGTGTTCCACCTGGTAAGCCCATGCCGGACGAGCCACAGACGCCTGGTTTTTTGATCTTCGCTGCTTTTTGCTGTTGTAGCCCCTGTCTTTACTTCGACCATAAATCGTTTCTTTACATAACAAGCAAACGTGTCACATACTGGGAGGCCTGGCAACAACGGAGAAGCCTGCTGTTGCACAACTGGACTCATATGACACTGCCATTATAGAATGCACCGTGAGATACTCAGAGTTGATGAAATATTTCATCCCTGGCATCTCTCCTCTACAGCATACAACAGAAAGAAGACAACAGTATGCAACATATACGTGACAGAGCGATAAGCGTTGAACCCCTCGATACTGCTGCGATGGAACTGGCGAGCGCTCGCCAGCAACAGTTGACAAAACCAGCGGGCAGCCTCGGGAGGCTTGAGGATATCGCTGTGCAAATTGCGGGTATCACCGGTCATCCCGTACCGCGGATAGAACGAAAAGCGGTCATCATCATGGCCGGGGATCATGGTGTCACAAACGAAGGTGTCAGCGCGTATCCTTCCGCTGTGACGCTGCAGATGGTCTACAATTTCCTCCAGGGTGGAGCAGCAATCAACGCCCTCGCTCATTTTGTGGGGGCAAAGGTCATCGTCGTCGATGTAGGAGTAGCGGCCGATATCTCTCACCCTGACCTACTCTCGCGGAAGGTGGCTTTTGGCACGGCCGACATGGCGCTGGAGCCAGCCATGACCCACGTGCAAATGCTGGAGGCGATCCAGGTCGGGATCGATATCTTTGATGCTCAGCTAGACCAGGGAATTGACCTTGTAGCAACCGGAGATATGGGTATTGGCAACACAACGGCTGCGAGCGCCATTACTGCCTCGCTGCTGCAAATGCCGGTAGCGCTCGTCACCGGCCGTGGAACGGGGATCGACGATGAGCAGCTAGCTCACAAGATACAGGTAATTGAAAAAGCGCTTGCACGCCATGTCCCCAATCCTCAAGACCCCCTCGACGTGCTTATGAAAGTAGGGGGGTTAGAGATCGCCGGACTGGTTGGCGTTATAGTGGCAGCTGCCTCTCGCCGTGTTCCTGTTGTCATCGATGGCTTCATCTCGGGTGCTGCAGCGCTGATAGCGATCGAGCTAAATCCGCTTGTTCGCGAGTATCTACTTGCCGGACATGTCTCAGTGGAACGAGGGCATCACCTGATTCTTGAGCGGCTTGGACTCTCTCCTCTCCTCGATCTCAAGCTACGGCTTGGAGAGGGGACCGGAGCCGTGCTGGCTATGAGCCTCATTGAGGCCGCGTTACATACACACAGTGAAATGGCCACATTTGAGGAGGCAGGCGTGAGTACACGCGAGGAGAAGTAGCTTCAGCTCTCATCCTCAGCCTTGAGCGTCTTCACCTTATTTATCTTCAAGACATACAAACATCGGCGTTGCCACCTTTTGGACACGGTCGAATATCAAAAGTAGCCGGATGCTGGATAGTAGTTGGGAGGATGGCATAGTAGAGACGCGCGCTGGGGACAAAGGTAGCAACTTGTGGTTCGGTATTCGCCTTTTCTAGCGTAATGAGAAACAGATAAGGCTTGTTCTTGAGCAGAAGCGGATTGATATGGGTAGGAGAGGACAGGCGGCCATTTTGTGTTGTTAATGGCCAGTTGATGGGCAATAAGTTTTCATTATTGATCTGCAACCACGCATAATAGCGCTCCCCTGGAGGCGCGTCTGGGATAGTCTGAATAGTAATCTCCACCTCGTCGAGGCTGCCTCGAGGAGCATTTGGGCTGCTGAGAAAGCGGAGATGCCCTGCGACCGAATTTGATGGGGGTGGTGTGGTCGTTCGGCTAAGGGCAAAGAGAAGACCTGAGCCGGCAACAGCAGCAGCGAGCAAGGCGAGCAAAGTGATCAAGACGATGCGGGTTCTTCGCGCTATCGGGGCAGGGGCAAGCCCTGGTGAAGGTACCTGGGACGGTTGTGCTTTGACGCCGGTAGGCGCGTTCGCGCCCGCGTTTGGGGACAAGGGGCTTTCCTGTCTGCTGTCAGCGGGAGCCGTTAAAGGAGTTTGCCTGTCGCTTGCAGGTGGCGTGAATGCGGAAGGTGACGAGGTAATTGGGGGATGTGAGGGTTGGAATGAGAATGGTGTTAAAGGGACTGGAGTCATCCCCAATGGCTGGGAAGGCTGTAGTGGATTGTAGGAGTTCGACCCGTCAACATCGGGCGTGGCGTCGGGTTTGATCAGTTCGGCAGGAACAACTACGTTGAAGGACCCAGCCACTGCGATGGTCATGGCAGACGCGCTGGAGAAACGCTCATCCGGCTCTTTCGCGATGCTTTTAAGAATGACCTCGGATAAGGTTGGCGGAATATGCGGGTTGATCTGATCAGGCGGCGTGGGAGGTTCCTGGAAATGTTGCAAAAGGATAGCCATGACGGAATCGCCACGAAATGGCGTGACGCCTGTGGTCATTTCATAGAGGATGATTCCGAGTGAGTACAGGTCGCTCCGCTTATCGCCCGCAAGCCCTCGCGCTTGTTCGGGCGAGACATAGAGGGGTGTACCGAGCACTTTGGTCGTGTCGGCCGAAACTCCTTGTAATTTGGCAATGCCGAAGTCTGTGAGGATAGGCGAGCCTATAGCGTTCCTCCTGGGAAGGCGCTGGTCAAGGATGATGTTGGCGGGTTTGATGTCGCGATGGATCATCCCCCTCTCATGGGCATAGTCAAGAGCGAGGCTGACTGCTGTGAAGATGTACACAATGTCATGGGGGGCCGGGAATTGCCCTTTGTGCGATGTGTTACGGATATAGTCAGCGAGCGTCGGTCCTTCGATATAATCCATCACCATATAGGCTGTGGTGATGTCCGAGTCAGGAGAATGGACGAGTTGAAAGTCGTGAATTTGCACGATATTGGGATGGTGCAGCGAGGCAATAAATTGTGCTTCACGCTCGAAACGAGAGGTGAAATCCGGATCAGACTGCATATTGGTGTGGAGTTGCTTAATAGCGACATAGCGTCGTAGTTGGGTATCAAAAGCCTTCCACACTTCGCCCTGCCCACCACGTGCCAGGCGTTCTCGCAGTTCGTATTTGCCAAGGTGGCGTGGCTCCGTGCTCATGCTTGCTCCTGCCTCGTGTGCTTGATCCAGATCACAGCTGCTTTGGCACATTCTTTGTGATGTCGAAGGTTGCCAGCTTCAGCACGTCATAGTGCGCCTGGAGCACACCAGGTTTGAGGGTGTCCGTGATCGGGTCAAGCTGGCCAATGTAGGCGTACGTGACGTGTGTGACCAGGTCGTCCAGTACATCGCGTGCCGCAGGCTGTGCCAATTGAGCAGGCGTCATATGGAAGAGCTGTTTGGCATCTGTACGAACTTGTTGCAGCCATCCCTTCACATTGTCAAGCGCACCAGCAATTTCCTGCGAGAGCGTATGCATCTGCGGTGTTGCGTCGGGCGCCCTGTTCAGCTGATTGAGATGAAGCTTCATATGATCGAGGTCGCCAGGGGGATCACTTGCGAGAAACTTCGCTACTCCCTGCCGCGTTGTGTCCACCGTCAGGAGGCCCACTCTGGCAATACTGGGATCGGCCGTTACAGGTGTGTCGGGCGGTACATCGACATGAACGTTTGGTGTACCATCGAGATAGTCCAGGATACTGGTGAACAGGGCGTGCATCAACTCATAATTTCTTGTTGTGCCATCGAAGTCATCTCGCGCACTGGTGGACCACTCCAGAAGCTTTGCCGTATTTCTAAAGACCCAGATATCTAGCCCGCCGTCGAGCGCTAACACCTGGAGGTGGTCCTCGTTATAGTACAGGTGACGAAGGTGATCAAGTCCCCTCAAACCGGTAGGGTCTTGCGGGATGAGTGCCTGGGGCAGTTCCGCATAGTAGACCCAGCTAGAACGGTCGGTTGATGGGCTGGCCTGGTTTTTCCCTGCATCTTCCAGCGTGATGAGCAGGCGGCTGGTTGCTGAGAGCAGGTCGTTGTGTTGCGCATCGCCCAGGTATTGGTAATGGACGCTCCCATTCTGCTGCACAGGCAAGCGATTGGTCAGCAGGATGGGCGGGTGTATTGGCGCTGGCCCCAACAGGTCTGGTTTTGGTGTCGTATCTTTATCAGGCAGCAGCCAGAGGTAGTAGCTTTTCCCTGTTGGAGGGGCCTGGACGTTTTGCAAATCGACCTGTAACTGATCGGCTATGCCTTGCGCACCGTTTGCTAATTGTCCGCTGCTGACATAGAAAGCATGCCCGGCTACCGGACCTGGCGGGAGCGTGCCTCGACCAGGTTGCAAGAACAGGAAGTAGCCTCCCAGGGAGCCAACCAGCAGGACGATGATCAGGGTGATCAACCCGAAGAGTAGCCCTCTGCGATGTTTCGCGGGTGTTGGTGGCGGTGTGGGTGCAGACAATGGCGGCGGTGTCATCGGTGGTGACTGTGCTGGTGCAGAAGAACCGCTGCCAGTGATGCCACCGGAAGAGAGTGCAGGAGTAACCTGTCCGCCCGATGTTGCCGTTGGATACGGTTGCGAAGGCGGAAGATGAGAACTCTTCACGGCAGGCGATGAGCCAGATTGGGCCATCAAAGCGGGCGGTGGCGTCGCGGGTGCCGGGGTTTTCGCAACTGGTAGCGCGGGTGAAGACGGCGTGCTCCATGGCGATGAATCGGGAGAACTGGGAATAATATATGTTGGCATATACTCACCGTTCAGAGGAAAGGCAGGGCTGCCCAGGCTTTGCGGTACAGGTACGTTCAAGGATTCTGCGATGGCGGCAGCCAGGAGTGAGGCGCTGGGGAAGCGTGCTGCCGGCTCCTTGGCAAGGCAGCGTAAAATGACCATTTCCAGCGCAGGTGGAACGTTCGGATTGATGAGCGCGGGAGAGGGCGGTGCCGTATTGAGGTGTTGCGTCATTACTGCGGTTGGGTTGTCGCCCTGAAAGGGAGGGGTACCGGTGACCATTTCATAAAGGATGACCCCAAGAGAGTAGATATCGCTGCGCTCAGTGCCGGCATTGCCCGTCACCTGTTCGGGTGCAATGTAGAATGGGGTGCCAAGCTGAACAGCTGTGAGCGTAATAGCAGGCGATTTCAGCAGCCTGGCGAGACCAAAGTCGGTGAGAATGGGTTCACCCATGCGGTTGCGCGCCGTATTGTGCTTGTCGAGCAGAATATTGGCGGGTTTGAGGTCGCGGTGAATCATGCCCTGCTGGTGAGCGT
>MNIY01000152.1 GCA_001919995.1 Ktedonobacter sp. 13_1_20CM_4_53_11 | reverse complement strand
GCATGGCATCCCATCACCCAGTTGAGAGGAAAGAGGGAATGCCACCGTCAATTCTACCGACCATTCCCTTCGCCCGGGTTTATGAACAACTTCTTGCTACGTATGGTGAAGCAAAGAACGAACCTGAGAACGATCCACTCGGAGGGTTAATAGCTACAATCCTCTCACAACATACCTCAGATATTCATTCAGAACGTGCCTACCAGCAGTTGGGAACAGCGTTTCCTCCGTGGGAATCTGTGCGGGACGCAGCGACGCATAAAATTGCTGAGGCTATTAAATGTGGCGGATTGGCTCATATGAAATCCGTTCGTCTTCAGGATGTCTTATATTCGCTCACACAGCAGCAACAAGAACAGGGAGAAACCAAAACACTCGCAGCGTATCTTGATGATGAACTTGCCAAGCGTCCAACAGAGGAAGCCTGGCGCTATCTCCGTACACTTCCAGGAGTCGGGCCTAAGACAGCGGCATGCGTCCTGATGTTTCATCTTGACCGAGCTGCCTTCCCAATTGATACGCATGTCTGGAGAACGGCTCGACGCTTAGGATTAAGAGGCCCGAAAGTGAGTGCTGATTTGGCTCATACCCTTTTCGCAAAAGTGACGCCGCCGGAATGGGTCTATCCACTGCATGTCAATCTTATCCGGCATGGACGGCAAATCTGCCATGCCCAACGGCCTGCATGCAAAGCATGTCCTCTTTACAGTGAGTGTGCCTTTGTGGGAAGTGTTAACGCTCAAGAAACAGCTATCCCAGGTATATAGCGGATTTTATCAATCAGATGCCCCGTAGCTGAAGTCAGGGACTTGTGTCTGTGCTCCACTGAAAGAGGGTCCGAAAACACTACTCGACTCATGGCCAACTTTGGTGAATCAGGTTATCAATGAGCTTATTCGATAGAGGGACGTCTCAAATCTGTGCTCGTTCAAGAGATCAGAATAACTCATCTATTCTCCGATTCACCAAACTTGGCCATGAGCCATAACTGGTTCTCCGACCCGTTTGGTGAGAAGAAAGAGAACCAGGTCAGCCTGGGAACGAGAAAGAGTGGCTCTGGTCAGAGCAGATTCTCCACAGGGTGATCCAAGAGCCACATTATGGTTTTAGTCACACCGAGCTAACAAAGCAAAGGCTCAAAATGGGTTGTCGTTCTGTTTCTGGTAGCTTGCCCGACGCTACGCACAGGAAGATCTTCTCAAGACGTATGTCGGCCCTGAAGAACTCTTCATCATCGGCAAAGAAGTGTATATCTATTATCGAATGGCCTTGGACGCTCAAAACTCTCCCATAATTTTCTTGAGAAAAAGATGAAAACAGGTGGAACAGCACGAAATTGGAATACCATTCTCCACTTGCAGAAACTAATCCAGCATTACGTTCAGTCGACAGTAGCATTACTGCGCACGACGAGCGCATCACGGCCATTCACCACAACAGGGCCAGAGATGACCTTGCCACTGAGCAGGTCTACCCCGCTCGATGGCAGTGTGACTTGTTGGGCAGACGTGTTATGGTTGAGTACGAACCAGTGATCAATACCGTCATGTACACGGCGTACTATCTCTACATTGTCCGGTGATGGCACTCCTGGCGTGACCTTTGCCACGGTTAGCAACGTATCCATGAAGAGATTTTGCCCAACGTCATCCAACGAGGTCCCTACGTAGATGACTTGTCCAGCACCCACGCGGTGAATGGTCACTGCCGGGGCTCCTTCAAATGGTTCACCACGATACCTGGCAAGCACCTCTGCACCGTTCACTTCCAGTTCATCCATCCAGATATCAGCACCTACGAGATGTGACATGCCGTCTATGAGGAATTCCAGGCTTTCGGAGCCGCCATGAGGGTCTCCAACTCCTGCTGGAAGGAGGGCGGTGTAGTCAACAACTCGTATGCCAGCCAAGTCTCGCAACCGACCAGGGGGTAGAGCTACGTAAGGTGTCACCAAATGGTACAATCACAAATGACAAATTCTGTCTGAGCCGTCACGTTGGGTTGCATCTTTCCCATTGGCGACTGGCTCAGCGCTCTCAACAAGCTGTGACCGCCAGATTGTCGTATCCTTGCGATAGAGATGAATCAAGGCTTCGACATCGTGGAGGGAGCCATGAAGAAACGTCAATGGGCATGCCACCGTCAGCCAGTCGAGCAGATGGAAGCTCTGCGCCGCTGGGATACAGCTTACCAGTGCCTTCTGCGATGGAGCGCTCCTCAACAAGAGGAGTTCGCCAGACAGGAGGGATCAGATGAGGATAGCCGTCTATGTTCGTGTGTCGGGGCATCGTCAAGTGCAGACACAAACCATCGAGCAGCAATTGGAGCGACTCCAGAGGCATTGTCAGGAGCAGGGATGGCCGTGGCAGGAAGTGCAGATTTTTCGTGATGATGGCGAAAGTTCCGCCAGTTTGAAGCGTCCCGGATTGGATCGGCTGCGCGACCAGGCAGCACGGGCTGCCTTTGACCTGGTGCTCATTACCGTTCCCGATCGGCTCGCACGCAAGTATGTCCATCAAATGCTCTTGTTAGAAGAGCTAGAGCGGGCGGGCTGTCGTGTTGAGTTTGTTGATCGTCCCATGAGCCAGGACCCGCATGATCAGTTGCTCTTGCAAATCCGCGGAGCGGTGGCCGAGTACGAGCGTACGTTGATTGCGGATCGGATGCGCCGAGGGCGTCAGCAGAAGTTTCGTGCCGGGACCCTGCTGCCATGGAGTCGTCCACCCTATGGCTATCGGCTCAATCCGGATCGGCCTCGCGATCCAGCAGGAGTGCGGCGAGAGGAGGCGGAAGCGGCTTGTGTGGCAGAAATCTTTGCGCTCTACCTGAGGGAGGGGCAGAGTCCTTACAAGTATAGGTTTTTTGGGCAAGCAAGCGTCTAAGCCGCAGTTTTGCGATGGTGAGCCGCCTTCTGCCGCTTTTTGCGCTCCCGTCTTTTCTGTCGCTGGCGCTGCTGCGACGACTTGGGGCCTGGCTTGGGAGGCGTGAGGGTCTGGGGCCAGGGTTCGGGCACCAACCTGACCAGCGGCAAAGGCTCGGCTTTGAACAAGGCCGCCAGCAGCACCAGCCGCCCGCGTTGCAGACAACTTAAGCGGCTTAGCGGCGGTTGGGTCGGCGCTCGTTGCAGGCGCTGGCGGGCGATATGCCTCTGGGGCAACTGCTCGAAGCAGGCTACGGGGCGCTGGCTGTCAGCGTGACTGCCTACACCCACCATCCATACCATCGCCACCGCCATGGCCAGCCAGAGTCGCTCCACCCGCCCGGCATCGCGCATCTTGCTGTGATGCCAGCCCAAGCCTCCGCCCTTGACATCCTTGAAGCCCGCTTCAATCCACACTCGCAAGCCATACCACGCCACATTGGCCTCCGCAGGAGCCAGATCGGTGAGCACGATCCATGGATGCTCATAACCCACTTCCCACTGCATCAGCAACGTGCAACACAGTCGGCTCTTCTGCTGGGCAAAACACTCCACCACGCCTTGCCACTTCGTCCCAGGCGCAGGCACCCAGCGACTGATCCAGTCAAAGGCCTCTTCCCCAACGGCACGGGCCTTGACCGCCAGATTAATGCGCAAGAATGGCTGCCAGCCACAGGCCACAATGGCCGTATAGAGCCACCTGGCATACAGGCCGCGATCCGCCAGCCCCAGCACTTCCCAGTCAGCGGGCACACTGCCCTGCAAGCGCTCCAACAACCCTTCCCAGTCCGGACGCCACGAGCCCTTGGCATGCGCCCCGATCACTTTCCAGGCCACGGGAATGGCACAGCCGCGGATCAGCACACTGATGGAGAGCACCGTCCAGCGATCCGCTAGCGTGCTGGCATCCAGCGCCAAAGCCAGGCGTCGCTCCTGGGCCGCCCATCGCAGGATAATCCAACGCAACAGGGGCCCCAAACACGTACTCACCTCCAGGTCACGGCGCTGATCCCCACGCTTGTGGGCGGCATCCAGATACCACTCGCGCAGCCGTTGGAACACGCTTCTCTCTTTCTGCTCCAACACCTGAGCCAGGAGAGCACTGATTTGATCGATCCCGCTGCTCCCGGTCAAGGCGATGCCTGCGCGGAAGACGCACTAACCCGACCACCTGCGCTTGACTCAAATGCGCAAAGGCGGTTGACACTTCCTGTTTCCATGACGATAATCGATCCTGGCAAGACATGGGCTTTCTCCTTGCTGATGAGGTTGGTATTCATTTCCTCATGAGCATAGCAGATACTTCTCGTCTTGCCTTCTCTTTCCCCCAAAAAACCTATACTTGTAAGACCCCCAGGCCCCCCTCGAGCTGGACCTGGACCTGGTGCAGCAGGCCTGGAAAGAGACCCAGGCGCTGGCCATGCTCCCCGCTGAGCCGCAGGGCCGCGCCCTGGCCACCCAGGTGCAGCACCGGCCCGCCTCACCCTCACGCGCTGGCTGGCGCTCGATAGGCTTTCGGAGGAGGCGTATCGCCGCCTGATGCGCGTGCATCTGGCGCTGGGAGACCCGGCGGCCGCCTGGCAAGTGTACGTCACCTGCCGGGCGAAACTGGCCGAGGAGTTGCGCGTCAAACCGTCGGCGGACACGCTCGCCCTGGCTGAGCAGATGCGTGCCAGCGCGGCGAGCCTGGGGAACCGGCCTGCCCGTCGCGCCACGTCGCAGAGCCAGCCGCCAAGCGAACTGGTGGCCCCACTCATCGGACGGGCCGCGGCCTTCCGCCAGCTCGTCGCGAGCTTTCAGCGGGCGCGGGGTGGCCAGCCGCAGGTCGTACTCATAGAAGGCGAAGCTGGCATCGGCAAAACGCGGCTGGCCACGGAGTTTGTGGCCTGGGCCAGGGCCCAGGGCGCCGAAGTGCTCAGTGGTCAAGCTTTCGAGATGGGGGGACGGCTGCCCTATCAGCCGCTGGTGGAGGCCATTGGGCCTCGCTTGGAAGCGGAAAACGCGCCGGAGGGCCTGTTGGAGGGCCTGTGGCTGGCCGAACTCTCCCGCCTCCTGCCGGAGCTGCGCGTGCGCTATCCTGACCTGCCGGCTCCCACCCAGGATGAGCTCTCGGCCAAGCTGCGGCTGTTTGAAGCGGTGGCGCGTCTGTTGGACGCCCTGGCACAACGCTCGGCACTGGTGCTGCTGCTCGAGGACCTGCACTGGCTGGATGGAGCCTCCCTCGATCTGCTGCGCTATCTGGCACGCTACTGGAAGGGGCATGGCAGCCGCGTGCTGCTGCTGGAGACCGTGCGCCGTGAAGAGGTAGAGCTCAACCCACAGCTTTCCACGCAGTTGGTCGACCTGGGACGGGACCTGCCGGTCAGCCGGGTGCCGTTGCAGCCGCTGAGCCAGGCCGAGACCCTCCACCTGGTGCAGGCCATTGCCGGGGAAGGGGAGCAGGGCACGAGGCGGGAGAGGGAGCCGCGTGAGCACATCACTGCTCGACCCTCCCGAGCAGAACCAGAGCGAGCGCCTGCGCAGGAGGCAGAGACGGCGCTGGTGGGGCTGGGTGACTTCCTGTTTGCGCAGACGGGGGGCAGCCGTTGTACCTGCTGGAGACGCTCAAGCTGTTGCGAGAGCGGCAGTGGCTGGTGCCACGGCTGACTGTCGATGGCAGCTGGCGGCTGGAGCCGACGCAGGAGATGGCCGCAGCCCTCGCCCAGGAGCGGTCCCGGCACGAGCTGTTGCCGCCCTCGGTGCGCGCGCTGATCCAGGGGCGCCTGGGAAAGCTCGCCCTGGCTACGCGTCAACTGGTCAGGGCGAGCGCCGTGCTGGGCGATCAGGCGAGCGCGAAGCTGCTGTGGCAGGTGGCCCAGGTGGAGGTGCAGGCAGGCGTCGAGGCCCTGGAGGAGGCCGAAGGCAGTGGTATCTTGCGCGAGGAGGGGGCCGGAACAGGCCGACCGGGCACGTATCGCTTCGCCCATGACCTGATGCGCGAAGTGGTCTACACCGAACTGGGGGAGGCACGGCGACAGGTCTTGCACCAGCGCGCCCTGGCCAGACTGGAGAGCGAGGGAGCGCAGGCCTCGGAGCTGGCCTATCATGCCAGGGCCTCGGGGGAGGCCGAGGCCACCTCTCGCTATAGCGTGCAGGCCGGGGATGAGGCGATGGCCGTCTTTGCTGTCGCAGACGCCATCAGGCACTACCACCAGGCGCGCGCCTTGCTCCAGCAGCCCCAGCCGATGCAGACCGTGCTGTCGGCCGCGGAGGTCGAACACCTCTACGCCCACTTGGGGCGGGCCTATACCTTGCAGAACGCCTGGCAGCCGGCCCAGCAGGCCTATGAAGAGCTGTTAGCCTATGCGAAGCAGCACCAGCTGGCCGCGCTGGCCAGCATGACCCTCAACCGCCTGGCGATCCTGGCGGTGCAACAGTCGCAGGACAGGTCACAGGTGCAAGCGCTGCTGGAGCAAGCCTGGCACATAGCCCAGTCCAGTTCCGATCAGCGAGCGCTGGCGGAAACGGAGTGGAACCTGGCACAGATAAATGCCGTCGGGTGGGGGGATCTGAAGAGGGCCTTGCCTCATGACGAGCGTGCGCTAGCACTGGCGCGAGCAAGCAACGACAAGGAACTGGAGGCAAGAAATCTCTCCTTGCTTGGATGGATCCATCTTCGTGTGGGAGACTTTCAAGAGGCTATGCACTGTCTGGAAGCGGCCCTGGCGCTGTATGCAACACTCGGCAACGAGCCGACCGCTTCGGGAGCGCTTTCACTTGCACTCTTTAGCATTGGCGCGTCACCCACCCAACCCTTGACGAATCGAGCGACAGAAGCTGCGTGCTGGGGACTGCTCGCTTTCGCGCAAGTGCATAGTGGGCAGGTGCACAATAGCATCCGCAGTGGCCGCAGGGCGCTCGCGCTCTCGCAAGAGATCAAGAACGACTGGGTACAAGTCATCAGTACGACCTACCTCACATTTGTATTGCTGGAAGCGGGGGCTTATGAGGAGGCGCTCATGCAACACGCCATCCCGCCGGCACGGACCCTTCCTCTGACGGTAATCTTCCAGGGCTTTCTCATTGCCCTGGGGAGTACGTATCAAGCCGTGCAGCAGTGGGAAGAGGCACGCAGTGCTCTTGAAGAGGAAGAAGCTATTGTAGAGAGACTAGGCTTCGGACCCTTTCGCGTGCCCGTCCTGACTCAGCTGTGTATGAACTGTGCCCTGGCAGGGGAGTGGGAACGAGCCTACCGCTATGCCTTGGAGACGATCACCGTACGTAAGAGCCAGGATGTGGCATTGATCCCGCTGGATTTCTGCCGTCAGTATGAAACGGAAGCCTTCCTGCGTGGGGGGGATGAGAGGCAAGCGCGAGCAGAAGTGCAGCGACTGGGGGAACGTGTGGGATCTTACCCTCGCTACCGTATACCCTACCTGCGCTCGTTGGCAGTCTTGGCAGCGTGGGATGGGCACAGCGAGCAGGCCATCGGCCACTTGCGCGAGGCGGCCCAGATAGCCGTAGACCTTGGCTTGCCGGGAGAACGCTGGCAGGTCCAGGCGGCATTGGGAAGGCTGTATGAGGCCGGGGGCGATCCGGTGCAAGCGCGCACGGCCTTTGGGGAGGCAGCGAGGATCATCCAGGGGCTGGCAGAGGGCATCAAGGATGAGACACTGCGTGCACGCTTTCTGGCTGGGCCACCGATCCGACAGGTCTTGCAGCAAGCCCACCGTCTCGCCACCCAGGTCCCGCAAGACCAGGCGGAGCAGGGCGGGTCTTGAGGCGTCTGGTACTGCAGGCTGACGAGCTATGGGAGGCCTCGTGAAACCAGGATTTTGGCAAAGATCAATTGAGCACAGGCAAGGTGAAGGAAAGCGAGGACGCCCTCCTCTCGCATGCGATGGAGGGGAAGCTTATTGAGCTGTTTCTACCGCTTGAGCGGGAGCTGACTGCGTCGTCGCTTCCACGTCGATCTCGATCGTGACGATTTCACCCAGAGCTACCTGACCAGCCTCGATGATAGCACCAAAGCTGAGACCAAAGTCTTTGCGGTTGATCTTTGTTGTTGCCGTCAGGCCGACGCGTGGCCCCGCCATATTACTCTGGCCCCCGTATTCCACGTCAAAGGTGACCGATTTCGTGACTCCATGCATGGTGAAATCCCCTGTCACCCGGTACTCCTGGCCGGAAACCGCCTCAACCTTCGTGCTCTTGAAGGTGATGGTCGGATAGGTGTCCGCCTCAAAGAAATCGGCTGCGCGTAAATGGGCATCCCGCTGTTCATTCTGGGTATCAACGGTTGCGACATCAACTTCGGCTTCGACCCAGGAGTTGGCTGGTTGGCTCTCATCGATGTGGATCTGACCACGCATCCTATTAAACCGCCCACGTACCGTACTCACCATCAGGTATCGGACCGCGAACGAAACGTGTGAATGAATAGCATCAATTTCCCAGGACATTGAAAGACTCCTTCGTTATCATCTGTTAGTTTCTCGGCAACCGTTGCTTTGTCGGCAGCCGTTAGTTATAATGGTACAGGGTAATTCCCGCACAAGCAATACGCAAAACCTGGCTTTTGTTGACTAAGCCACACTGGCAAGAAAGTGTTGGAAACATGCAGCGACGAGGTGATCAGCTTTCGCAAAAGGAAAGGTGATCACCTCGTCGAGGAGAGGATTCAATGGGACCATCCACCAAGAAGGTTGACCCGCGCGTCAAGCGGACTCGTCACCTCTTACAGCAAGCTTTCTGGGAGCTGATGCACGAGAAGGGGTTTTCGGCCATCAGCATCCAGGACATCGCGGAACGGGCGACCCTCAATCGAGCGACCTTCTATCTCCACTTTGAAGACAAATATCAACTGCTTGACAGCATCGTTCAAGAACAGTTTCAACAGATGGTCACGAAGGACCTGCCTCTGGCCCCCAAGTGGGAAGAAAGAACCTTACGCATCCTGATCAGGGCAGTCCTGGAGTTCTTTCGAGAGTTCCAAACGTGTCCTACATCAGCGTCGCTGAACCCCTTGGTTGAACAGGCTGTGCAACGGGAACTGTATCATCTCTTCGTCACTTGGCTCAACCAAGCACCAACGTCGGAGCCAGCACGATCCGTTTCCAAAGAACTCCTTGCTGTAACCACGAGTTGGGCCATCTTTGGAGCCGCCGGCCAATGGAGTCGTGAAACGCAAGCCATGTCGGCGGAACACATGACCGATGCTCTTCTGGCAGTGGTCACTGAGGGAGTGGCGTCTTTCACTCCTGGTTTTGTGCAGGAGTGAGAAAGGATGTTCTCAAGCCTCTGAGAGAGGGAAGAGGAAAAGATTCCCAACGGACCCTTCTCGCCTTTTATATATTGACGCCTCCTCTACCACATAGTTTTCGGATAAGCACTTAGTACACTGCTGGCTCCATATAGTTGCCGAAGACTGAGCGGAAGACATCCATGATCTCGCCCAGCGTGGCGTAGGTCTTGACCGCCTCGATAATCGCGGGCATGGTGTTCTCGGTACCCTCGGCGACGCGGCGCAGTTCGTCCAGTGCGCACTTCACCGCGTCCTGGTCGCGCTCTTTGCGCACGCGCTCCAGGCGCTCCAGGTGGGCCATCTGGCCCACGCGGTCGATGTAGAGGGTTGGAACCTTGATCTTCTCTTCCATCAGATAGTCGGTGACGCCCACTATGGTGCGCTTGTGAGTGTCAACCTCCTGCTGATAGCGATAAGCCGACTCGGCGATCTCGCGCTGGAAGAAGCCGTTCTGGATGCAGGCCAGCACACCACCCAGCGCATCGACGCGGTTGATATAGTCCATCGCCGCCTCTTCGGTCTGGTCGGTCAGGGCCTCGACGAAGTAAGAACCACCCAGGGGATCGACCGTGTTGACCACGCCGCTCTCAGAGGCGATGATTTGCTGCGTGCGCAGGGCGAGCAGGGCAGCCTTCTCGGTGGGCAGCGCCAGGGCTTCGTCGAGCGAATTGGTATGCAGCGAGTTGGTGCCGCCGAGCACCGCGGCCAGGGCTTGCAATGAGGTGCGCACGATATTGTTATCCGGCTGCTGGGCGGTCAGCGAAACCCCGGCGGTTTGCGCGTGACAGCGCAGCAGCCAGGAACGCGGATCTTTGGCTCCGTAGCGTTCGCGCATCAGGCGCGCCCATAGACGTCGCGCGGCGCGGAATTTGGCGATCTCCTCAAAGAAGTCGTTATGGACATCGAAGAAGAACGAGAGGCGCGGCGCGAACTCGTCGATGTTCAGCCCGCGAGCCAGCGCGTGATCGACATAGGT
>MNIY01000155.1 GCA_001919995.1 Ktedonobacter sp. 13_1_20CM_4_53_11 | reverse complement strand
AGTTCTTCTGCGGCATGTCCTCGATCACATCGAACTCGCGCATGATTTATGCCTTCTCACGGGATGGTGCGGTGCCATTCCACGCAACCTGGCATCGCCTGGACAGGGGTCGCACCCCGCGCAATGCCATCATCCTGTCGGCTGTGTGTGCCTTTATCCTGGCTGCCCCCACAGTAGTGAACTACACAGCTTATCTGGCGGTTACTTCTATTGCCACCATCGGCCTCTATATCGCGTATGCCTTGCCCATCCTGCTTCGCCTGATGTCAAAGAATTTCAAGCCCGGGCCATGGCACCTTCCCATTACAGCGACAAATTTCAACTACACGCCAGTGGTAGTTCTCGGCACACTCTTGATTATCACGATCTGGTGGTTCGCCAGTGCGCGAAATTGGTTCAGAGGACCGGTCATTCAAGGTTCAGAAGCTGAACTCGAGGCGATCGAGGAAAGCGTGGGTGAAACTGTCCATGTCGAAGCCGGAGGCGCAGCCGGCGGCCAGTAAGATCCTCCGCCAAACGTAGGGGCGCAATGATGTAGATTAACAAATTATTCTGGCCACCCGTAGGGGCCGATTTATCGCGCCCACAGCCGATTGATCGGCCCTTGATGGATAGTTCGATATCCCCCTTAATTTGCTAAACTTCATCATTGCGCCCCAAGAGGCGTCAAGTTAAGGAGGAAGGAACACCGTTTTCCCGTAGGGGAGGGGATGCCTTGTGTTGTGCGTCGCCCTCGTCTTGGTCCCACGAGTCTTCCCCCTTCTGCCGAGGCGACTGGAACTGCGCTGGTCATAGATCCGACTCTTGCTGGCATACAACAACCTCACTATCACTCATCTTTTGCCTGAGGTTGAGCCACTACCTCTTCTTCACATATATCTTCAACTGGGTGTACGCTCGGTGCATCCACATTGATTGGCGTGATCTCTGTTTGAGGCTTGCAATTTGAAGAGTCAGCAACAGTACTCTGAGGAGTTTCGTCTTTAGGAAGAACATGCCCTGCTGGTTGTTCGACCTTGCCATTCTCTGAGGAACTCGCAGCATCAGAACCGCGCGCGCGGCGAAATCGAATAAGCAAGTATGCTCCTGCAACTACCGCCACAATCACAGCTGCACTTATCCAGCTTATATTCCTGGCAATTTGTTCTACCTGGGCGAAATTATCATGAAAGACGCGCCCTGCTAAGAAGCCAAGTGTGCCGAAGATGGTTGCCCACAGAATACCTCCTACCGCATTATAGAATAAGAATGTGAGCCAGCGCATGTTGTTAACTCCAGCCAGGAATGCAGCCCATGTACGCAGCACAGCTATAAAACGACCAAAGAAAACGGTCTTATTACCATGTTTCTCAAAGAACTGTTCAGCGCGCCTGAGATGCTGCGGTTTCAAAAAAACATAGCGTCCATATCGTTCGACCAAAGCGCGACCTCCTGTTCGTCCGATATAGTAGCCTATATTGTCTCCAATAATTGCGCCCAGCGCCGCAAAAGCGATAATCAGTCCAATATGTAATTGAGGTACAATAGTGGCTGCCGAAAACGACGCCAGCAGGAGCATTGTTTCGCCGGGGAAGGGAATACCTGCACTCTCGATCATGATAAAGACCATGACAGCGAGATATCCCCACGAACGTAGCGCATCTTGCAAGACCTGCAAGGAGATAAGTGCTGCCAATGGATCGGTATGCCATTTGAGCATGCGAATTCTTAAAATGGGTAACCAGCGCATAGCTTTCCTTCTTTATGAAAAAACCTCTCGTTAAAAGTAAATCAGATATTTGTTGTGAGGTAAATCAGTAATTTTGTGTAGTTGTATAGGTTGTCTCTAGAGAATGCAAATCAGGTCCTTTTTTGAAATTGAGGAAAAAGATAAATACTACTAAGGGTAGACCAATCATCATTATCCAGTTGAACCCGCCCCAACCTCCTATAGCTACAAAATATGTGTCAAATGCAGTGGCGGAGAAAGTCAATGCAAAAGCCACCAGTGCTCGCCCGAAGCGATCACGGGTTGTGGGGAGACTAATGGCTGCCAGGCCCACAAGCCAGGTAACATACCACGAAAAGAACCATGGTGTTACTACAAGGAGTAATCCCAGCGTGGCGAGAGATGCGAGTATCATCATGCGCGTGGTGGGCATGCGCCATAAACAGACCGCTCCAATACATAATGCGCAGAGTAGCGCGACGAGATTGATCACATTCCAGGTAGCATGATTGCTCAAAACAGCGATTGGCAAATAGCTCCAGGATGTACGAGCAGGTAACCCATGTAATTTAACCCAATCATGCATTACCCTCAGGAGAGAATTTTCTGAAAAGTATGCCGATGGCGGCGAAGAAAAACTACTGATGATGGAGTGTATACTGTGCCGGATCCAGAAAGGTGCGTAGAAGATCCATGCAACTAAACCACTGGTGATTGCCGCTAGAAGCACCTTGGAGAAGATGCGCCTCCAGGGTCGAGACACTGTCGACTGGTTATCTTGAATATCTAGCAGATTTGAAGAGTAGGCGCGGCGAATCATGAGCACCAGGAAAAAAAATATAAGCGGTGCCGCGGTGAATTTTACCAGTACGGCGAGTGTAAAGACGATGATCGGCGGCAAGTAATGAGCCGGCCGAGCGAAACCTCGGTGCTCTGCACGTAGGGTCAACAGAAAACCCAGCAACAACAAAGTGACCATAAATGTGTCATTATGCGCGCCCTGGCAGCTTTCCAGTAATACCAGCGGATTCCAGGCATAAAGCAGCATTCCAAGAGTTACGGTACGCGGTGAATGCCCCATCTTCTTCAGGATAGCAGCCACGAGCCATATATTGGTCAGGTGCGCAGCCATGCCAAATAAGCGAAACGCGAAGATATACCCTAATGGAAAACTACCCGATAGCAATGCCCACAGCGAACAGACTGCCAACCAGACAGGTCCATAGGCGGAAGTCGCAAAATTCCAATCATCATAAGGTGTCAGAGGATCCTTGGGGTAGGCAGATAGCGGTACAAAATACGGATTGGCATGATGGGCTACAATCGTATGGCCATAGCCTGCATAAACAAATATATCACGTGAAAGCATCGCTGGGGTGAGTACATGGATGAACCCAAACACTATTGCTCCGAAAATGATCACTCCTATGATGCGTTTATAATCACCTTGTTCCGCTAGCCGGTAGACAAAGAAGGCACAGAAAGTATAGATACCAAACTCTAATACCAGGAGCAGTGAGAATTCGATATCGTTCGTAATGATCATCGAAGCGCGGTGCATTGGTTGCACATGTAGATCATATGGCAGCCACGCTCCCCATAGCAGGAGCAACGGGTTAGTCGGTATTGATAACAGGAATGACTTACCAGCCAGGTGTAGTAGCGGAGTGATACTGACGAAGATACAGAGCAAATATGCAATCGCCCCACCTATCAAAGCCCTGGCCCGTGCAGGCGCTACTTGCTGCCTGGTGGCTACCGGCTCAAGAGGCCGATCTGGTAATCGCGCTGTTTCTTCCATTTTTTTACCCATCAGCACCTTCTCCTAAACCATCCAGCGATTCATGATAAAAAGGATGCTCAGCGTGGCGAGTAAGCTGGGAAATGCCAGCATAATTGCCTGATGTAGGCGCGGATGCTTGATACCAAGCATTGATAATGTAATAAAAGCAGGAAACATCTCCAGCACGAAACGCTGATTTGACTCAAGCGGGTCGAGCGCTACAGTAGCTGGGCTGAGTATCATATAGAGGAGTGCTAAACCCATCCAGAAACTATAACTTGCTCGTAACTTGTTTTTCCCCACTATTGCCAGGGCGATAAAGGCCAGCGTTGCGCTCAAATCAAGGAGATTGTGTACTTCATTAAACGAACCAAAAGGTTGGTACCAGAATATTTCGGTGAGTGACTGCCAGATTCCTTGCCAGGGCCACGTTGTATGGCGCCCCCAATGACTTTGTACCGCGATAAAATCAAGTGGATTACCCGAAATATGCCAGCAATAGATGGCATAAAGAGCTGTTCCCAGTGGTATGAGCAAAATTGGTAAGACTCTGAACAGCATATTCTGCCGGGAGGCAGTGATGCTTTCACGCGTCGTCCAGAGCTCGACCATATATGGGACGACCAGTAGGATGCCCGCTGACCGCGTCAATGCAGCCAGCAAACCGAGCAGACCTGCTAGCCACCAGCGTTGCTGTCGCATAGCGAGAAATGTACTTGCTGTCAGTAAAAGAAACAACGACTCATTATAAGGTGCGAAAAAGTAGAAGGCGGTCGGAAATATACAGAGATAGAGCAATGTGCGTTGCGCGACCTGCTCTCCTCCTGCCTCCACGGCAAGCTGGTAGATCACGAAAAGCGCTCCGAGCAATGCTGCATTACTGATAGTAGTGCCAACGAGCAGATAGCTCCAACTGCCTAATATATGTGCGAATGCCGTAATAAGCAGGGGGAACAGGGGAAAGAACGCGACATCATACGGTGTTTGATAGCCAAATTGAGCGATTCGCACATAGTTTGCCGCATCCCAGTGATTCCAGGATGCTAATATTCCTACGATATCAACCGGGTTACTCGAATATTTAGGTGCTGTAAGCAGGATATAGCCAACATAAGTCACCATCACCAATATCAGCCGCGTAGCGACGAATAACCAGATAATGTCTCGAACAGGAGCACGTTTCATAGCTTATATCACCTGCCAAACTGAATCATAGCCGAACTCCGCAACACGACGTAAGTCAGGGTTTGACTCCATTTGTGCCACGAGGGTATGTGCTATAGTCGTGTTATAGAATTGAAGATGAAGCACGACATAATAGATATGATATTTTTTCAAGAGAGTCAAGCTAGCTTCTGATGGAAAGTTCAAAAGCGTAAATGCCATATTGGCAGTTAAGGGTGGTCGGTAGCCACTCCATCCATTCGCGATGGGATGGGAGTGGTAGGTTGCATAGTAGTCATACCACGCTTCCTGCTTTGTTTCAAAATTTCTATCGACCGAGGCCATGGGTAACTCAACAATAGGTTGCTGATCTCCATGCACTGCAAGCCATTGATAGACGGCAGGAATCGCGTTCCCCGTTGGTATCATGGTAACTGGCAAATAAGCTGGAGCCGCTTCCAGTAGCAGAGTGAGGGGAATCGCAATCAGGAGACACCGGATCACAATGCCTCTCAAGAAAGAGAATGTAGTAGAATGAAGGAAATGTTTGTTGAAGAGATTTGGGGGCTCGTCTCTTCGTTCCGTGGCATTTCCGCTACTGATGGTCTGCAGCCAGGCTACCGCTTGGGCTGCCATAAGCGCGAGGATAATCAATAATACTCCGACCAGCCGGGCAGGGACGCGCAGACCTGAGAAACCTGGTAGTATAAAGTAGGCGAGCAGCCACGGCATTGGGATATGAGGTGGATTGGGCGGTAAAGCCACTAGCCCAAGGAACCTCGAGGCGGCAGCAACAAACGGTGCCCCGCTAGGTGTAGAGTATTGCAGAAATGGTCCAAAGGCAAAGAGTAATACGATCAGTCCAGTCCACATATAAGGACGCAACATGATGAGCTTAAATCGCAGGACAAGTATTACGCCGAGTATCCCTAGTGCCAGAGTTGTCAATCCCAGGAATAAGTAGTGCTCACTGTCATATGGAAGTAAAACCCCGTTGTAATAGCTGATGCCATATAACCAGTTAAAAGGATCTGCGAAGCCAAAATCACGCACAAAAGCCGAGTAACCCGCAGTCTGGTCTAGTGAACGTGAGAAACCACTATGTAGGGATGCAAGATATGGTGCCATGAGAATTCCAAGAAAGACGAACATGATAGCAAAAACAAGAGCAGGTCTCACTCCACGAAAAAAGAGATATTTGAGATACGAGCGTTTATCAGTCGAACGCAATTGTGTCACAAATGGTTTAGCATAACGGAAAAGAACAAATGTAAGTAAAGCGTAGCTAAGAAAGATACCATAATACACACTGCTCAATAATTGAAGGAGGTAAAACAGGGCAAAGAGAATCCAGTGACGCCAGCGTCCTCGTTCAAGTGCGAGATCAAGGTATAGAAATGCTAGAGGCATCCATTCCCCGGCGACGATATGGATATGATCGATCTGCCCTATTCGATAGGGCGCAAACGCGTATATCAACGCTGCCACGAATGATGCAAATGGCTTGCCAATGTAGTGGCGCGCCATTATATACATATTGATGCCGCACAGCACAAAAGTTAGATAGAATGTGATGTTATAGGCGAGCACAGGGTTATGAGTAGCAAGATAGAAAGGCGCATAAAGAAGCGTCTCACCCAGTAGATTTTCAGAAAAAGTTAATGAAAGGTTATTGGGGTAGAGCAATTGTGCTTGCCACAAATGTGTGGGTGCATGTAGTAATGTCGTTGTATCCCAGGACATTGTCCATATATTCAGCAGTGGATCCCACCATTCCCCGGCAACTTCACCTGTGAAATTAGGCGTATAGCGGATAGCCATAGCCACGACCAATCCCACTAAAATAAGTAGGTAGAGCACATCGTGCCAGTCCCATCTCTGATCCAGTTTAGCAGGTGCCCCCTTTTCAAGGGGTACTCTCCGTTCACGTTTTGGATTTTTTTGTTGTATTGGTACCGCCGAAGCATCGACAAAAGAGCCAGCAGATTCAGTACTCATGATCTAATTAAGATGCCTCCATCAAGTCGTTGTTGCAGGAGTTTTTGCCAGGATAAAACAGTAAATAGTATTTCCACCCATAATCACATGCACGACATGTAAACGCCATGCTGCTGGAATTGTATATCCGCGTTGTATTAAGTGCATTGGCCACATCAGGTAATCAAACGGAAAACCGGCGCTGGTTGGTTGCACTTCGCTATATGTAAGCCTCCCTTGAATACCACGATTGTAACTATACCAGGATGAATTGTAATCCCCATGGTTGAGGGTACCCGGCAGCGCGACAATTCCTACCCTTCCAGACGAACGAGTATGTGCTATCAGCCACAAAGCTGCTTCTCGATAGCCTGGATAAGCTACTTGCAACACTGAATTCTCACCGTTGAAAATTTCGCTGGTATACCCTTCCGCTGCATAGTTGGTCAACAAGCCAAGGAGATGCGGCCCTGCAAAGAGCACAAAGAGAACTGCCGGTACAACTACAGAGCGAAATTTGATGCGCTGCCTACCGTTCGTTTCGGGGCCTCCAGCTGCTGTTTCTTCATCTATGTGGCTTTCAGTATTCACGTGGCTAACCTGAAATGCCTTAGAGATAAATCGTACAAGCGCGACTATGCCATAAGCACCCGCTAACGCAACAGGAGGAGCCAGGGGTAAGTGATAATGTGTGCCAACTACTATGTTCAGAAGGCTAAACATACTCACAAGTGAGACGAGCCAGATACAGAGATAGGCGATGCTGGTTACTTCTGTGATCGATAGCTTCGCTCTCTTCAAGTGGAAACGCACCAGTTGTATCACTGAGTACACGAGAAAAAATACCGCGGGGAGGGTGACAAAGATACTGAGCTTGGCAAAGATGATGTAGAGTACAGCCCAGCGAGGAACGTGCTCTCCGTATTGACCTGCGATAAATGTCAGGTGTCCTGTTATTGAATGATGCCACTCAAAGAGCACACTTTGCAGCAGGAGACTGTATGGTTGTTGCCAGATAGCTGGGTCAGCGATGAAGAAAGTTACAGGTATCAACAAGAGAGCGGTTAACCACCATCTCCATGGGACTGATGGTCGCTGCTTGATATTCAACCTGGGACGGATCGCGATAAAATAGTACGCTGTAAAAAAGATCATGCCGGGTAAGGCGAGGATCGCTGTATATTTGCTGGCAATTCCCAGGCCCATCAGCAACGCTGAAAGCAGGTATAATCGTGGTTGCCGGATTGCAGGCCAAAGTGTAAGGTAAGCTATGGTGATCAGTGCTGTCATCGTCATATCAAGATAAGCCAGCGCACTGAAATACACCAGCCAGGGACTGAGCGCGAGACAGAGTGCTGCAAGTAGGGCAACCAGGCGACCAAAAGGTGCACGCCCCAGCCAGTAGATGGCTACTATCAAAATTGTACCACTGAGAATGCTAGGAACACGAGCAGCGAAGAGTTCGCTCAACATCCTGCCAAGGTGGGCATTGAGAAATATGGAAAGGCCGATCAGTAGTTTTACAACGGGGGGATGTTCATAGTTGAATAACCATAGATTCGACCTGAAACGAAGATGGAGTAGAAGAGGAAAATAGCCTTTCCCTCCCATAATATAGATTATTTCATCCGTAACCAGGTCAAGCTGATGTGCAAGAATGATCCGTGGAATAAGGGCAACGAGTACCAGCCCAGGTAAAATAATCCCCTCGATGAAGAGAAGAGAACCTCTGTTCGAGTAGGTACGTACATGCGTCTTATTCTTTTTATGCTCTATAGGGTGGTAATCTTCAGCAGTGGTATCAATGTTGATTTCCATCCACGCTCTCTAGCTCAGCTATTAGTATTCTTTGCATGTAAAACCGTCTGCAAGTATATCATACGCTTCGGTTGGTAGTCGAGCGAGCTGGTCAGTGCGCCAGGGCTAATCGAAAATCAGCAAAACGAGATTGAAAGGGATAATCAGCCCCT
>MNIY01000009.1:6322-13024 GCA_001919995.1 Ktedonobacter sp. 13_1_20CM_4_53_11 | reverse complement strand
AGAGTTTACCAGGTGGTTACGTGATATAAGAAATTCATAAGTGCCGGGGTGCCATCAATCAGGAGAATTACTCAATGCAAGATCAAGCGAGGGCGGTCATTATTGGTAGCGGGATAGCCGGCTCGAGTATTGCCTATCACCTGGCAGAGTGGGGCTGGCGGGACATTGTTGTGCTCGAGCAGGGGCCATTGGTCAGTGGGACCACTTCTCATGCCCCTGGCCTGGTGGGACAGTTGCGATCAACTGTAAGCCTGACAAAGATGCTGATGTATAGTGTCGAGCTGTACAAGCAGCTACGGGTGGATGGGAAAGCTGGCTATTTCGAAGTTGGCAGCTTGCGCCTGGCGTCATCTAAAGAGCGCATGGAAGAGCTCAAGCGGCAGGCTGGCTTTGCTAAGGGGGTTGGATTGGCTGCAGAACTGATCAGCGCGAGTGAGGCGCAGCGGATGTTTCCTTTGATGAATATGGAGGGGGTCGAAGGGGCGTTGTATCTCCCTACGGATGGCTCCGCACGCGCACCAATCGTGGCAGAGGGCCTTGCTAACGGGGCCCGGCAACGTGGGGGAGCTACCTTCTATGAACATACGCTTGTGACCAGCATCGAGGTGGAAAAAGGGCGCGTGCAGGCGGTAAACACAACGCGAGGACGTATCAGCACCGAGATTGTAGTAGTAGCTGCAGGGGTGTGGTCGCCGCGTATCGGGCGCATGGCCGGTGTGACGCTACCGCTGGTTCCGATGCAGCACCAGTATGCCATGACTGGACCGCTGAGAGAGCTGGGGGGAGATTTCAGCGTACCTAACCTGCGCGATCCTGATAAACTGGTCTATTTTCGCCAGGATGGTGAGTGCCTGGTGATTGGTGGCTACGAACGCAATCCTGCGGCAATGAATGTGGACGCTATTCCAGAGAGATCAAATCCCACGGTACTGGGATTTGATCCTCCTCGCTTTGAGAGCCTCTTTGATGGATGTGTAGAGAGAGTTCCTGTTATCAAGGAGGCCGAGTTGGTGAAGCGGGTGAATGGGCTTGAGTCCTTTACACCTGACGGAGAGTTTATCCTGGGCGAGTCGCCCAATGTGAGAGGTTTCTGGGCAGCCTGTGGCTTTTGCGCACACGGCGTGTCAGGCGCAGGAGGTGTTGGCAAGATGATGGCGGAGTGGATCGTCGAAGGCGAACCGAGCCTTGATCTCTGGCACATGGATATTCGCCGCTTCGGGGCATATACAGCCAGCCGACGCTATATTGCCAGGCGCACCCATGAAATCTACAGCACGTATTACGATATCTTCTATCCGGCCCAGGAACGCAGCAGCGCACGAAGGCTACGCCTCAGCCCCGTTTATAGCCGGCTGGAGGAATTGGGAGCGGTCTTTGGGGAGAAGGCGGGCTGGGAACGACCGAACTGGTTCGCGGTGAATGAAGCGAAGGCGGAGGGTCAGGGATGGCCGCGGCCATACGGGTGGGCAAGTCGTTACTGGTCGCCAGCTATTGGAGTGGAGCACCAGGCCACACGCGATCGGGTCGCCTTATTCGATGAGACCTCTTTCAGTAAATTTGAGGTAATTGGCAGCGGGGCGGCAGCCTTTTTGCAGGGTATTACAGGGAACCAGATGGATCAGCCATTGGGAACTATCACCTATACACAGATGTTGAACAGGCACGGCGGCATCGAGTGCGACCTGACGGTGACACGGCTGGACAGTGATCGCTTCCAGATTATCACGGGGACTGCTTTCGGCCTGCATGACCTCTCCTGGATTCGCAGTCAGATGCCTGGCGATGGCTCGGTGTACGTTCATGATATTACCTCCAGCCGCTGTTGTATCGGTGTGTGGGGGCCACGGGCACGCGACCTGATGCAGAGGGTCAGCGAGCATGATTTCTCGAATGAGGCGTTCCCCTATCTGACAGCGCAACAGGTGACGATTGGCGATATTCCTGCGCTTGCGCTGCGCGTTACCTATGTAGGCGAGCTGGGCTGGGAAATCTATGCTCCAATGGAGTATGGGCTCAAGCTCTGGGATACGCTGTGGGAGGCTGGACAGGAGCTGGGAATTGCAGCGGCAGGCTACAGGGCGATTGAGTCTCTGCGCCTGGAGAAGGGCTATCGTTACTGGAGCGCCGACATTCATTCCGAATATAATCCCTATGAAGCGGGGCTTGGTTTTGCCGTTAAGCTGAAAAAAGGCGATTTTATGGGGAAGGAGGCGCTGGAGCGCATCAAGGCGGAGGGTGTGTCACGCAAGCTCTGTTGTTTGACGCTCGATGACCCCGGCGCTGTTGCCCTGGGTGGTGAGCCGCTGCTGGATGGTGATCAAGTGCTGGGTCGTGTGACCAGCGGTGGGTACGGCTATACTGTGCGCCAGAGTATCGCTTACGGGTATCTTCCAGTAGAGTATGCCACGGCAGGGACGCTGGTCGAGGTGCAACTATTTGGCGTCAGGTATCGAGCGACGGTGATGAAGGAGCCGTTGTACGATCCGAAGAATGAAAAGGTCAAGGTATGAAGTTTTCTTTCCTATTCGCCGGGGGTGGCGCCAATGACGAAGGCATCGACCTTGTTGACCTGGCCGCGCCAGTAGGGAACTTTGACTTTGTGCCCGGCGCTCATGATTGTGACGTCACGCATATGAATGTAGCGATAGATGACCGGCAGGCCTTCAGGGCCGATTTCGGGCTGGTCGAACGCGGGTATGAGGGCGTGATAGTAATCACGCAGTGCGTCCGCCACTTCGGGATCTCGTTCCCGGTGGAGTTCTTCGTTCAGGTCTATATAGAACTGGGCGTAGCGGGCGGTGCTTACCATTACGCCGAATACGAGTAGGCCCTGCATTTGAAACATCATTTCAACGTCGAGATCCTGCTGCTCGACCAGGCGCACCCACATTTGCAATGCGAAATCCTGGTCTCCGTATTCTTTTAGCCAGAGGTTGCGGCGCTCGATGCGCGTGAGTGGGCGGTATGGCATGCTCTGGGCGTCCGCCTCGCCACCGATGGTGGATGGTGTTTGTGAAGCTTCTTCTTCTGAGGTTTTCGTGCCTGCCCCTGTTGTGTTTTCTTGTGGTTCCTGGTTTTCTCTATTGGTATTTTGTTCTGTTTTCTTTTCCATGGTTCTAACCTTCTAATAGTTATCATTTCTTTTAATTATCATATCATGTGTCTTTACTTTTTTTCTTGTCACCTGTAGCAGGAGGTAAGCAGACAAGGGAGCCGGGAACGGGGGCGACGCAAGGGTCCCCGCACCACACAACCCTGCCCCCGCCCCTACGGGTACGAAGCCGCCTCCCAGGTGACATCATAACATCTCTACCCATAAAAGCGAGCACGATGGCGCTTCCCAGGCGATGTCACATAATAGCTACCTGTGAAAGTGCCACCCCGCCCCTACGAGACGAAGCTAGGTGTTTGTGCTCTCAGTTCAGTTTGTTGGTGGCACGTCACAGTGTTTTTTGCAATGGGGGGGCTTACATTTGTCTCCATTGCAGGGAGAGGGGTTTGTGAATGTTCCTTGAATGGTGGGCTGGGTGCCATCAATAAACCAGTCGGTGACTGTTGGCTCACCCGGGTGAGGGGCTAACCCTGTGTATGCCGATACAGCGCTGGCATGGACATCGGACGGCTTGTTGAAATCATCGGGAGGATAGTTGTACAGGTTCGATACGTATTCCATTACATCGTGCCAGATGGGGCCGGCGCCCGTAATACCGATAATATTGTTCATTGTAGTGTTATCACTATTGCCAGCCCAGACGCCAACGGTGACATAGGGGGTGTAGCCGATGGTCCAGTTATCACGAAAACTCTGGGTGGTGCCAGTTTTGGCCGCAGCAGGACGATCCAGCTCCAGTGGATTACCAGGGCTGAACTCATGATAACGTGATTTCGTGTCAGAAAGAATACTGTTTACCAGGAAAGCGATATCCGCGCGGAGAGCGCGCACTCCCCGAGGGTGTGCAGAATTATAGCTATAGAGGGGATATCCCTGGTTATCGGTAATCTCTAAGATTGAGGTGGGAGGTACGCGTACTCCCTGGTTGGCAAAGGTGGCATAGGCGGAGGTGAGGTGCAGCAGCGAAACCTCTGACGTCCCAAGGGCCATCGATGGGCCAAAAGAGCTGGGGGAGCGGGTCGCAATCTCGGTCAAACCCAGGCGGCCAGCCATATTGAGCACGTTCTGAATACCGACATATTCTAGTGTATCGATGGCGGGAATATTGAACGAGTTGGCGATCGCATTGCGCGCGGTCATTGGAAATCCCGTGTGAAATTTCTGATCGTAGTTTTGCGGCGTGTAGTACGTCGGGGGATTACCACTCAGCAGGCTGGGATAGGTTGTCTTGTGGTCAGGGATGATCATGCCAGGATACCAGCCCATTTCAAAAGCTGTGGCATACTCGACGGGCTTGAAAGATGAGCCCGGCTGACGGAGGGCAATAGCGGAGTTATATTGGCCGCGCACCTGCGGGCCCCTATTGTTGTAGTCGGCGCTGCCGTCCATGGCCAGAATCTCACCATTGTAGGGATTCATGACGACTACGGCGGCGTTATTGACATTATTTTGAATATTCAAGGGCCCATAGCTGCCCAGGTATGGATCGTAGAGTGGCTTATAGAGGTGACCATAGGCGATCTGCTCGACCTTTTTCTCTAGATTCAGGTCGAGGGTAGTGTAAATATTATAGCCACCGTTTAAGAGGTTTTGAGCTCCTATCTGGGGAACCAGTACCTGGTCAATGACGTAGTGGACAAAATGAGGCGCCTGGATACCCTGGGTACTGGCATACGATTTGAAGTGAAACTTCGCCGTTTCTGCTTCCGCTTGCCGGGCCTGTTCTTCGGTAATCATTTTGAGAGCGACCATTGATTGCAGGACGGTCTGCTGGCGATCGAGGGCCACGGACTTATTGTAGACGGGGTTGTAATATGAAGGGCTCTGCGGGAGTCCGGCCAGCAATGAGGACTGGGCGAGATCCAACTGGGAGGCTGCCGGCTTACATAAACGCCTGCTGCATTGAGGGTGAATATTGAAGAAGTCCTGCGCCGCTGCCTCGATGCCGTAATTCAAATCCCCGTAGTAGACGGTATTCAGATACATTTCCATGATCTTCCACTTCGGGTATTGTTTTGTAAGACCATAGGCAAGAATTGCTTCTTCGCTTTTGATTTGCAGGGAGCGCGGCTGCGAAAGGAAGAGTTGATTCTTCACCAGTTGCTGCGTGATGGTGCTACCACCTTCGACGACAGTTTGACTTTGCAGGTTGGTCACTGCGGCACGCAGCGTGCCCTGGAGATCGACACCATTATTTACCCAGAAGTTATGATCTTCGGCGGCAATAGAGGCATTGATCAGTAACGGTGAGATCTGGGTATAATTGACGTATGTGCGCCGACCATGACCGTTCTGGTGGTCGTAGAGTTCATAAAGCAGGTGGCCGTTGCGGTCATAGATATGGGTTGACTGGAAGAGCGAGTGGTCCGCGATGCCATTCAGGAGTGGGAGTTGCTGCTGATAAAAGGCGTAGGCAGCGCCGACACCGGTTGATAGAACAGCGAACAGTGCTATGACAAGAATGAGGGAGATTGCTAATATGCGCGGGGCATATGAACGGCTGTAGCGTTCATGCAGGTGCCGGCGTATGATCATGCGGTTCACTTTGCGCAGTGTTGCCGAATTCCTGATCTCGGTGCCTGTTGAAGGAGCGGGCCTTACTATTTGATGTGTTGTTTTTGGGATAATGGGAGTGAGGGCAGGGGGAGTGGTGGTTTGTACATGTCCATTGGTGTGGAATTGGTTTCCTCTGTTGGATACAGTGATTATTTCGTTTTTTTGATGGTTATTGGAGTGGTTATTGATATTGCTTTCCATGGGATTAAGCTATCCTTTTTCAGGCTTAACGGTTTCTACTTTCCTCTTTATTCTTGTATTTGCGATGATCGCACACAGGCGTTTGGTAGGAGTTGAGAACTACCTATATACATGATTTTGTTTTATTATAACGCATGGCTGTTGTTTGAGGCTTCGGAATAGTACTTATGACAGGGAGGACATCCTTAGCGCTGTCCTGGTGAAGGGGGGGTGCAACTCTTGCATCGCGATTGCGTACATATAAGTAATGGTTCCACGTGTACCCATGGAGATGGGGAAGGAGTTCCTGAGATGGATCAACAAGAATTTGCCCCGAGGTCGCAGTCAGAAGAGCAGCAACCTTTGGAAGAAGAGGGGATAGAACCCCCGGCTGAGCCGTATTACTGGTCGTCCAGACCCAATACGCCAAAAGATGAGCCTACTGCGCTCTATGACGTGCCAATGGTGCAGAGTGATTCACTCAACGATTACCAGAATGGATACATGGCCCGGAAAACTGTGGAGGATGCTGAGAATACTGGGATTACTGGGAATACAAGCCCACAGGGAGGAAAAATAGATACCAGTGGTAAATTAGCTCAATCATCGCAGGCTCAGCGACGAAAGCAGCAATTTAGTCCTGATGGTGACGCGTATGAATTCCAGTATCGCCCGAACTGGATAGGTAATCAGCAGCGGGGTGCTCCACCATTTGCACGACCACAGTTGAGAAGGAGGAATCCCGCAAGGTGGTTCTGGCTGGTGGTGCTCGGTTTGATCTTTATCGGTCCGCTTATGCATGTGCTTGGCGTGCTGCTGGCGACGATCGGTGTCATTATTCTTGTTTTGTTCCT
>MNIY01000009.1:0-6315 GCA_001919995.1 Ktedonobacter sp. 13_1_20CM_4_53_11 | reverse complement strand
ATGGGGATGGTAGGGAGATTGCGGGAAGGGATAGATCGTATACGTTGGGGCGGGAGTGGTACAATATGTATTATTAAAAATTACAGGGTGTTGGGTAAGAGTGATTGTGACTGATAGATTTGAGAGCACCCCAGGGGTGTTTGATGAGATAGACCTGACCAGCGTACGCGAGCTACGCAATGTCCTGTACGCACATGGTATGCGCCCTAACAAGTCTTTTGGGCAGAATTTCTTGATTGATCGTTCGGTGCTGGCGAAAATAGTCGAGGCGGCGGAGATCAGTGCGACAGACGAGATATTGGAAGTGGGCGCGGGAACCGGTGTTCTGACACGAGAGTTGGCGAAAAATGCCAGGCGCGTGGTGGCGGTCGAATTAGAACGGGATATGCTGGCTTTGCTGGCGGAAACGACACGTACTTATAAGAATGTCGAGTTGCTGGCGCGAAACCTGCTCTTTGTCGACCCGGTAGAAGTCTTTGGCGAGGTGCCGTATAAACTGGTGGCGAATCTGCCATATTATATTACTGCTCCCACGTTTCGCCATTTCCTGGAAAGCGCCAATCCGCCGCGTCTACTTGTGGTGATGGTACAGGAGGAGGTGGCTGAGCGTATCGTTGCAGAACCGGGGGACCTGAGTTTACTGGCGGTGAGCATTCAATTTTATGGTCGACCGCACATTATCGCGCGTGTTCCCGCGAGCGCGTTTTATCCAGCGCCTAAAGTGAACTCGGCAATTCTACGCGTCGAGATCAAATCCGAGGCGCCGTTGACGGCCAATGAACGAGATAGTTTCTTTCGTGTCGTGCAGGCTGGTTTCTCAGAACGGCGCAAACAATTGCATAATTCACTTACTCACGGGCTTCACCGCAAAAATGAAGATATAAGGGCGTGGCTCACCGCTGCAAATATTGATACCAGCCGTCGCGCTGAAACGTTAAGCATTGAAGAGTGGCTGCGGTTATGGAAAAACATGCCAACAGTTTGACCGGAAGAAGTAGAAATTGTTTATGACTACAGAGGAGCTATTTTGTGAGACGTGTGGAGCGGCAAATCCGCCCACGGCGCATTTCTGCCAGTACTGCGCCTCACCTCTACCTTTCACACATGGCACAGGCGACCTGCCAGAACAGACATTACTGATTGGCCGCTATCAACTGTTGAGCCGCATAGGTCAGGGAGGTATGGGCGCTGTCTATAAAGCCAGCGATACACGACTTGATGACCGCCTTGTAGCGATCAAAGAGATGAGCAAGGCGGGGCTGCCGGCTGCTGGTCTGGAGGAGGCCGAGGCGGCATTTGAACGCGAAGCGCGCCTGCTCGGGAAACTATTACACCCCAATTTGCCGCGCATTCACGATCACTTTACAGAAAATGATCGCTCCTACCTGGTGATGGATTTCATCGATGGTGAAACGTTGGAGGAGTACCTGGATAAGCGGGGACACGATCCGCTGCCAATTGAACGGGTGCTGGATTGGGCTGAGCAGTTGTGCGATGTATTGAGTTACCTGCATAATCACCAGCCGCCGATCATCTTTCGCGACCTCAAACCGGCTAATGTGATGATCAGCGAGAGCGGTCACATTTTCCTGATTGACTTTGGTATCGCACGCCTATTCAAACCTGGTCAATCTCACGATACGGTTGCGCTTGGCTCACCCGGGTATGCCGCCCCCGAACAATATGGCAAAGCCCAAAGTACTCCACGCTCAGACCTTTACAGCCTGGGAGCATTGATACACTGTTTGTTGACGGGCGACGATCCCAGCGAGCGACCTTTTTTCTTCCGGCCAGCCTCACAGGCCAACCCTGCTGTTCCTCATGCGCTAGAGGCACTGCTCCAGCGTATGCTGGAGATGGACGCTGAACGACGACCAGCCAGCGCACAGGAGGTATTGCAGGCGCTACGCGCTGATGACGCGGCATTACATGCTCAGCCAGGCCTGAGCAATCAGTATATGACTTCGGCTTCGCGCATAGGCTATTCCTATGGAGGCGCCAGTACCAATACTACACCTTCCGGGGCGGACCTGCTGCTGGAAGAGGCGCATACGCTGTATACGCAGAAACGGTTGAACGAGGCGGAGAAGGTCTACACGCAGGCACTCCAGCTCAATAACACGAACCCGCTTGGCTGGCAGGGACGAGGGCTGACACAGGGGCTGTTGCAGCGCCACACCGAGGCGCTGAACTCGTTTGATCGCGCGCTGCAGCTGGACCCGTCGCTGGTTATTTCCTGGAATGGGAAAGGTACGGCGCTGAGTACGCTGCAACGCAGCCAGGACGCGCTCGCCGCATTCGACCGGGCATTGAAGCTGGAGCCGAACAATGCCTCCTCCTGGAACGGCAAAGGGGCGGTGCTCAACGCGCTCGGTCGACCTAAAGAGGCGCTTGATGCCTTCGATATGGCACTGCGTTTCGATCCACATATGGCACAGGCCTGGAATAACAAAGGGCTGGTGCTAAGGCAGCAAAAGCGCGCTCAAGAAGCTCTGAGCGCCTTTGATATGGCGTTGACCTATGATAAGAATATAGCGACCTCATGGAGCGGCAAGGCCAGTGTGCTACACGACATGGGCCGCCTACAAGAGGCGCTTGACTGCTATCAACAGGCGATTAACTGCAATCCCCAGCTCGTCTCGGCCTGGAACGGGAAGGGATCTGTCCTTTATGATCTAGGGCGCTACAAACAGGCGCTACAAGCTTTCCAGGAGGCCTTGAAGCTGGACAAGAACTACGCACCGGCCTGTTATGGAATGGGCAATGTCTACTATATCCAGCAAAAACTGAAGTTGGCGCTGGATATGTTCGATAGGGCGCTGCGTTCTGATCCTAATTATGCCAGGGCCTGGAACAGGCGCGGCAATGTGCTCAACGACATGGGTCAGCGGGTCGAGGCGCTTAAATCGTATGACCAGGCGCTGCGTTTCGATCCGCGTTTCGCCTCAGCCTGGAATGGCAAGGCGGGGGTGTACGCGCAACTCGAGCGCTATACCGAGGCCCTGCACGCCTACGAAAACGCACTGAGAATCAATCCAAATTTCGCGCAGGCGTGGAACGGACAGGGCAATACCTTCTACCATTTGAACAATTATGCCCAGGCACTGGCGGCATACGAGCGCGCAGTGAAGCTGAATCCCCAGATGGCTTCCGCCTGGCACAACCTCTCACTGGTCCTCAAGAGATTAAAGCGCAACCAGGAAGCGCTGGACGCCGCTGAAGAGGCGATTCGCCTCGCACCCAACGATCCCGACAATTGGATACGCAAAGCGGAGGCGCTCAAGAGTATGCGCCGCTCCAGAGATGCAAAGGATGCCGAGAAGCAGGCGTTACGATTGCGGGGGGCAGTGAGGTAAACAATCACAAGGGAACATAAAGCAGCAACCAGATCAGGAACAAACCGCATCAGGAAGAAAGAGGCTTCTGCACAGGAGCCTCTCATAAACGTGTGTTCTGCAATGGTCGGGCCAGTATAAAAACCGCATATCCGGCCACATCAACCCGATGGTACTCGATATGTTGTTGTGCAACGAGGTTCTTTAATGTCTGAATGTGGTAATTGTCATTTTCTGGAAATACAAAAGCAGGGTTTGAAGATGCCTTGAGAATCCATTGATACTGCACATATCGATCAAAGCCATGCGTAAATGTACCTTTCTCCACCTGGCTATCACCACAGATCAACCGCTCCTGGGAGGCAAAGATGACATTGTTGCATGTCCAATATTCTGAGTAGAAACGCGTCACATGGAGGCGTTCAAGCGTTGCAGTGAGTTGGGTGAGCTGTTGATCTCGGGCCTGCGCCTGTGGTATCTCCTGAATAATGTACATCGTGCTGAGAAGCAATATTCCCCCGACGACTCCCCATACAGCAGCAATGAATGACATCTTGCAGACATTGAACCACAGTGGCAACGAACGAATGAAGCGTAATCCACGCCACAAAGGCCAAAGTACAACAGGCGCTGAGATCCAGAGAATGCTTAAGTAACGAGCACTGTTATAGGCATCGACGACTGTTGCCGAGCCCTTTACATACAAAACTATCGTCAGGATAGCAGCACATCCAAGTAAGAGACGAGCTACATGTTGAGCCCGTGTGTCATTTCCAGTGCGATCCTGATGCTGCGATCTTATGAGTGCGGCTATTGTGAGGCTTATTGAACACAAGAGCAACAAGCAATAGCCGATGCTCCAACTATACTGCATGGTTGCATAGCGAAAGGCATGAGGCACCTTCGAAGGCCATGAGGTGATAAAGGGGGCAAATTGATCTCCAGTCATGAGTGGAAGACTCACAAGCGCTGTTCTGATGATATGAGGCCAGATAGTATCGTTGGCTGGGATGCCCATAGTGGACAAATGTGAATATGTTGCCCATGAATTTGCATCAGGTGGTGACGTGAGGTTGTAATAGATGAGTGGAAAACCACTCACGACGAATCCGATGAGAAGGAGCCACAGACCCCATTTCAACATCTCTCTCCAGCAAAATACCACAAGCAGGATACTGGCAACGAGCAGATACGGTGCAATGAGGATATGGCTCCAGAGAGCCAATCCTGAGAACATACCCCACAGGGAATAGAGAATAGCACGTTTCCATCCTTTTTCGATCCTCCCAGAAGCCAGCATGAATGAGATAAGGAGTACAAACACACCAAAGACATTAATCTCAGCATTGCCTCCTGTAGCCTTAAGTTGGCGGACGAGCATTGATACTGTGCCGAGCGCGAGGAAAGCTATGGTAACGAGCGCGAAACGGGGAGAGTAGAGGCGATAGGTGAGGAGATATAATCCAAGCAAGAAGAGCGCAAACAATCCAGCCATTTCAATGCGCATCACAAGCATCGATGGTCCAAAAAGACGAAAGAGAACTGAACCAATATACGCCTCTATTGCTCCCAAGTAGTTCCCTCCGTACATAAAAATGGGATGTTCACCATTCTTCCAGATGTGGAAAGCCATAAGATTGTAGGTTGCTTCGTCGCTATCGGTAGGAGGCCAGCCAAGGCGCGATAACACGATGCGAAATAAGGTAGCGGAAGCGATGATCAAAAAAGCATAGATATGATAAGTATTTCGATTCTTGACCACTTTAGCGAACATGATACATTCTCCACACAAAAACGACACGAGCAGTGCAGCGTCTTCAGATGAGAGGGTCGGAACTCATTCCTAACAAGCAAGCGGAGTGTGAGAACCTCCTCTTGACAAAAGCTTGACTTGCAGGCACAGTAGAAAAAAACGTCCACCTACTGGCCTTCAAGGAGTTTGTTCCCATGATACCAAACTCGTGTGTCTTTGACCAGCGCACCCTGACCCTCATGAAAATTGCAGGTCATTCAAAAGGAGATTGCGTGCTATAAGCGAGATGTATCCTTTTATTTTCTCAAAACGTGTAGGGTAAGAGGCAATGCATTGGGCAGTAAAACTACGTCAATCAATCTTTTGAAAGGAGAAAACGCATGGCAACGACTGAATTCTCCACTGTTATCGGCGTCTTTGCGGCTCGCCAGCAAGCAGAGCGAGCAATAAAGGCACTTCATCGCGCAGGGTTTACAGATAAGCAGATCGGGTTTGTGAGACGAAGAGAAGATACAGATAAAGCCATCGACGAGGCGATAGCCAGGGAAGGTACGAGTATTACCAGCGGAGTTATCGGTGGCGGTGCGCTCGGTGGCATACTGGGCGCGGTAGTAGCTCTCTTGATTCCTGGTGTAGGACCAGCTATCGCGGGCGGCATAGTGGTGGGGGCGCTGGGTGGAGCAGCCATAGGAGCGGCGGCGGGTGGCATCATTGGCGCGCTCACCGGGATGGGAATACCGGAAGAGGAAGCGCGCTACTATCAAGGCGAGTTTGAGGCAGGCAACACGCTCGTCACGGTGCAAGCTGATGGTCGCCAACAAGAAGCGAAGGCCATTTTGCAACAGCATGGAGCCTATGATGCGACTTCTCGCGCGGGCGCACACAGTGCGAATGCCGCGGCTGGTAGTTACAATCCGGCTAGAGCGACAGCGGGAACAAGCGGAAATTACGACCCAAACGCAACAGAGGGATCTTACAATCCTAACGTTGCTCCCGCTCCCGATATGCATGATCCTACTGCCCCGGCGGGAAGGACAGCTAATCCCAATGCTGCCCCTGGCACTACGTTTGATCCTGCCGCTCCAGAGGGGCCATATGATGCCAGCACTGCTCCCACACCTGGTACCCATGATCCTACAACTCCAAGACAGACTACAAATGCTAATGCTGCTCCTGGTACGGTTGATGCTAATGCGCCCGAGAAACCGGCAAATCCCAACATCGCTC
>MNIY01000095.1 GCA_001919995.1 Ktedonobacter sp. 13_1_20CM_4_53_11 | reverse complement strand
ATATCGGCGATTCGATCACCATTAGCAATGCCGCCTATGCTCCTCTACACACGGGCGTGGTTGAAAGCATCGAACTGCGCGCAACCAAGTTGCGTATCTCCAGTGGTGAGCAGGTGATCGTGCCCAACACACTTGTTTTTGGGGGCATCGTCATCAGTAACTCCTATTATGCAGAGAGGCGCTCCACGATCAACGTGAGCTTGTCAATCGAAGCATTTGACAAGCAAGAGACGCTCGACCAGATTCTCAAGACGCTTAAAGAGACTGACACTGTCGCGGAGGTGCCAGCGCCAATCGTCGTAGTGAGCAACTATACAGCTGAGCATGTTGTATTGCTCGTCCATTTCTGGATAAGGAAAGGAAAGTTTGCCAGCATTTCCGACGTAATGTATACTCTCCGTAAAGCTCTTCCCAAAGCAGACCTGTCTTATGTCGATTCAACAGTTGAAATAGCATAAGTCAACAGTACTAGCTCGTTCCCTACAGGAGAAAGATTTCGTTGCAACATTATAATAGATCACAGCGAGACGTACAGCGGTTTGGCCTGTTAGGGGGCACGTTTGACCCGATTCACTACGGTCACCTGGTTATAGCCGAAGAGGTGCGGACGGCACTTGACCTGACTAAAATGGTGTTCGTGCCTGCTGGCTATCCGCCGCACAAGCCGGAGAAAACAATTTCGGAGACGCGGCATCGACTCGCTATGGTTGAGCTGGCAATAGCTTCGAACCCGCACTTTAGCATCTCTACCGTCGATGTCGAGCGACCGGGGCCATCGTATACAGTGGAAACGCTCAGGTTATTACGCGAAAAGTGGGGAGAAGAGACGGAGATCTACTTCGTGATCGGCTGGGACAGTCTGGAAGAGTTACCTACATGGTATAATCCAGTAGGGATACTGGAACAGGTCACCCATCTTGTCGCTGTCCATCGTCCAGGATATATAGAAGTACCCGGGTATCGTGATCAGCTAGAGGAACGATTGCCGGGACTCAAGCGGCGCCTGCTGACAATGCCGGCGCCACAACTGGAGATATCAGCGACGGACTTGCGTCAACGGGTGGCGGAAGGTAGACCAATTAAATACCAAACAGCGGAAGCGGTTGAGCAATATATTATCGAACATCGACTTTATGGACAGGGAGAGAAGGCAACACAACGACATGACACCCATGCATCTTGAGATAGGAGATCGATTGCGCCTGCGCAAGCCGCACCCATGTGGAAACTATGATTGGGTCGTCGTGAGGCTGGGGGCCGACATCGGCTTAAGCTGCGAGAAGTGCGGGCGTCGTGTATTATTACCGCGCTCAGAGGTTGAGCGACGCACGAAGCAGGTGCTGCCGCGTGCTACAAAAGCTGAAATAGACGATGAGTTCGACAGGGACTAGAAGGCTATTTTCGGTCGCGCCAAGGAGTTTTACATGGCTGTAATCGCTCCACATGACGGGTATCTCACGTTATTGAGAAAGAGAAGTTTTCTGTACCTGTGGCTGGCACAGTTAATCTCCATGACCTGTTTTTTTGCCTCAAACTATGCCGTGCTCGTATTGATCGAGGAGGTAACCGGTTCGACTATCCTCGTCGGTCTCGCCATTATCTGTTTCAGTCTTCCCGCCTTGATCCTGGGCGCGCCCGCCGGTGTCTTTGTTGATCGCGTGAATAAACGCCGTGTTCTGTTGGCCAGTAATTTCTTGCGAGCCATCGCCACCCTCATCTTCGTTATTTCGCTGCTGGTTGACCGCCACCAGCTGATCCCTATTTACCTGCTGACCCTGCTGATCTCGGGCATAGGTCAATTCTTCACACCCGCAGAGGGAGCAACTATTCCAATGCTGGTGAGTGAAGAGGAATTGGTACCGGCACTATCACTCTTTAATATCACGTTTACGCTCTCACAGGCGATAGGGTTTATCCTGCTGGCGCCACTTATCCTGAGTCTCCTGCCCACGTACACTATAGCTTCGGTGGTGATCCACCCGGTTGAAAGCCTCTACCTGATCATCGCGGTGCTCTACGCCGTCTGCACCGGTCTGATAGCATTGATTCCGACCAGGAATTTTATCCAGGTAGCACGTGGAGCCCAAAACCGCAGAAATACGCAGAACCTTGAGATCGTGAGCAATATGTGGACAGAGATGTACCAGGGCTGGGTCTTTGTGCGACGCAATAAAAAACTCTTCCTGGCGGTCGTGCAGCTCTCCTTCGCGGGGACACTCCTGCTGGTGATTGGTGAACTTGCCTCGCCGATTGTGACGAAATTGCTATTGCTCGAGGCGAACAAGATGGCGCTTGTCTTTGCTCCGGCAGGGATTGGCCTGGTAGGTGGTTCAGTGTTGATGCCGCGTATTCTGCCACGCCTGGGCAAATCGCGAGCTGTTTTTACCGGCGCGGTGGCACTCGCAGCGGCAACAGTGCTGCTCCCTCTTATAACGCTAGCGGCAAAAGCGATAGCGCCGAATAGTTGGAATACGAACCCCATCTTACTGATCTGCGTCGCGCTCGTGATGCTCATTGCAGGGGTGGCGCTGGCCTTTATCAATATTCCAGCACAAACGTCCATGCAGGAACAAACGCCAGAGTGGATCAAAGGACGCGTCTTTGCCTTACAGCTTGTGCTGTATAATGCTGCTGCCATCCCGATCATCCTGTTTATAGGTGGTATCGCGGACCTCTTCGGGGTCGATCGCGTGTTGTATCTACTGTCAATTAGCGTACTGGGTTTCGGCTTCTGGGGCCTGTACTACGAACGAAAACACGCGATAAAGTCGCTCCCTGAACCACTCGATGGAAAGAAAGAGGGAGAAAAAGTGGCTGAGGAAGATACACTTTCGTCAAAACTGTAGGACCGATTTGAAATAACACAAGGAAGGTTATGGACCCATCGCAGGCAGCACAAATTAAACCGTATGCTCCATGGTTGATCATCGCCGGAGTCTTTGTCCTTTTCATCCTGCTGCGGGTAACGCGCCGGGAACTGCGCGCGCGGGTTGATGAGATCGGGTATCGACTCATTGGAAGCAGGGGATTGTTTATCTGGTTCTGGATGAACGCGCCAGGGGTTATAGTGCATGAGCTGAGCCACGCTCTGGCAGTACTGCTGTTGTGGCCATGGGGATTTCGTCTCACCAACGTCACGCTTTTCCGTATTAGACAGGTGCAACCGCGGGGACGGGATAGCCGCTCGATGAGAAGTGGCGGAAGACAGCCGCTCCAACTAGGTGAGGTGCAGTATTCACGAGCTGAAGGGCGCATAATGACCTATGTTGGGGATGGTTTAAGTGGTACGGCGCCCCTCTTTGGTGGGATCGCCATGTTTTCTTTTCTATACTGGGTCGCCACCGGCTACAATATCTGGGATTTCCACCTGCAATTTTTGCGACCTGGCTGGCCGTGGTGGACACTGCTGTTCGCGCCTTACTTGATTTTAACGGTTACCTCCGAACTCTGGCCCAGTCGACAGGACTGGCGGGGGGCGCGCTACTTTGTGATCTGCGTTATCATAGCGGCTGTCGTGATCGTAATCCTGCTCTGGCTGTTTAAATTGCTGGTCTTTAATGACACCACGCTACAGGCCATCTCTTCTATCGCCATGCACATTGACTTCGCTCTGCTGGTATTGCTCGCCATTGACTTTGTTTTCTTCCTGGGAGCAGAGCTGCTGGCGCGGGCGGTGAGAAGGTAAAGATGATCACCAATCGAATTTATCGATGAGAAAGGTGCGGCTGTAGTGCAGGAGTATCGGGCTGCCGTGAGGACAGACCGCAGGGGCAGTGACAGCGGATAGCGATGTCAGGAGCGTTCGCTGCTCATCTATGCTGAGAACACGTCCCCGGCGCAGTGCTGAACGACAGGCCAGGCCAATCAGTAAATGATCCTCCCAGTCGGTACTATCTTCGGAGGCAATTTCGGCCAGTTCGGAGAGGTGGCTCGCCAGTTGTTCCTGCCCAACACCGCTGGGAACAGAGCGGATGAGGAAACTGCGTCCACCAAAACGCTCGCACTCCAGGCCAAGGTCGCGCAGGACCGGCAAACGCTGCTCAAGGAGCTCCGCCTGCGCGCGCTTCAATTCAACGACAACAGGTTCCAGCAACAGGTGCGAGTCGGTCCATTCATCTTCCGCATCAACCCGTACCCCGACGTGTTTGCTGCGCAGGTATTCGTAAATGACGCGTTCATGTGCCCGGTGCTGATCTATGAGATACAGGCTGCCATCGGGCGCTTCGGCGAGGATGACCGCCTGCTGAAGCTGCGCAAGAGGCTGCAGAGTCGCCAATATTTCAGCTGCGGCCGGAGGAGCAACCTCAGCTTTATAGCCTTCGGCCGACTCAGCGACATGCAATCCGCGGCGACGAGGACCTGGTAGGCGGCGCTGGTAAACAAGTTCGGGGCCAGGGAACGACGGCGAGGAAGGTAGAGCCGGGCTGCGTTCTAGCACCGAGCGGACCGCCTGCGTCAGGGCAGTGACTATTTCGGACTCGTGCAGGAGCTTTACCTCGGTTTTGGCGGGATGGATATTTACATCGAGATCGCCAGGCGGAAGCTCAAGGTAAAAGACGAGCAGGGGGTGTTTACCCTTTGGCAACAGGCCGCGATAACCAGACTCAAGCGCATCTTGCAACGGGCGGTTATGCACCCAGCGGCCATTTATAAAGAGCATAATGTGCTGGCGGCTGCTCTGTGCCAGGGCCCTGTTACCGACGTAGCCATGGAGTGTGTAGTGTTCAGCAGTGGCTGAGACAGGATGCAACATTTCCGCCAGGGGAAGTTGATAGAGTTCGGCCAGTGTTGCGGCAAGGTCACCTGTGCCGCCAGTTTGCAGCGCAACTGTCTCCTCAATGGTCAAGTTAAAGCGGATAGCCGGAAAGCCCACTGCATAGCGGCGCATGAGTTGCAGGATATGGCCGGTCTCTGTACGGGCGCCGCGCATAAACTTGAGACGGGCAGGCACATTGTAGAAGAGGTCACGCACTGTAACTGTCGTACCATGCAGGCGCGCACGCTGCCCACGCTGCTTCACCTCGCCACCACGCATTGTAATTAGCGCGGCAGCCGATTCCTCGACGAGGTTTTCGGATTCGATAGGGCGGCTCACCAGCGTCAATTCTGAAACCGCGGCAATACTCGCCAGAGCTTCTCCACGGAATCCAAGGGTATGTAAACGGCCCAGGTCTTCAAGGGCGGTAATCTTACTGGTAGTATGACGCGCGCAAGCACGCTCTAACTCATCTTCTGGAATACCATAACCATCATCGGTGACGCGCACAAGGCGTAGACCGCCGCCGCGAATATCTACACGTATCTCATGCGAACCGGCATCAAGAGCGTTCTCCACCAGCTCCTTGACGACTGATACGGGCCGCTCGATGACTTCACCAGCGGCGATACGCTCAGCGATATCCTGGGATAAGACATGAATGGGGGTTCGTGTAAGCACTTTTTGCATCAGTTTTTGTTTCTATTCTTCTGTATCACAAACAACAGGTTGAGCGCGTCAAGCGGTGTAATCGCACACAGATCAATGGAGTCGAGGTCCGACTCCCGCCCATTGCTCTGTTCCAGGGCATGGGCTACGAAGCGAGCTTCTTCACTCTGCCATGCATAGCGTGATTTGGAGGTAGCAACGACTTGCGCACTGTAGGGAGCGTTGTAGGCGGCTTCTAGATTGTGTTGCCCATTTTCCCCTGCTTTATACTGACTATTGCCATCGGCAACCATTTTTCCTTCGTCATTACTGGGAGTTAGCGCGTACTGCAAAGCTTCTTCTGTATGCCCATTTTGCGCGAAGACAAGCTGAGTTCCCGCGTGATCTTTGCCCGATTCGAGATACTGCAACACCTCTTCCGCACGGCGCACGATACCTGGCGGCATGCCTGCCAATTTAGCCACATGCACGCCGTAGCTGCGCCCGATACAGCCGGGCGCCACGCGATGCAAAAAGACGATTTCACCCCGCTTATCGTCGCTGATCTGCATCGTATACACCTTTAAGTGGGGCAGTTCGGCCATCGAGGCCAGTTCGTGGTAGTGGGTAGCGAAGAGCGTACGCGCTCCCGTGACGTTATGCAGGTGTTCGACGACGGCACGCGCAATGGCGAGGCCATCGTAGGTACTGGTGCCTCTACCAATCTCATCCAGGATAATCAAGCTGTGCCTGGTAGCATGGTGGATGATGGTGGCGGTCTCTTCCATTTCCACCATGAAGGTGCTCTTCCCCGAGGCGATATCATCCTCGGCACCTACACGAGTAAAAATGCGATCGACCAGACCCAGGCGAACGCGGCGGGCCGGCACAAAACTGCCGATCTGGGCCAGGAGCGTGATCAAGGCTACCTGGCGCAGGTAGGTCGATTTGCCGGCCATGTTCGGGCCAGTCAATAGTACGATACGCTCCCCTTGCTCTTCTTGCTCCCCTTGCAACTGAGTATCGTTGGGAATGAAAACATCGCCATCGAGGGTGTATTCGACTACAGGATGGCGGCCGCCGAGGATCTCCAGGTCGAGGCTCTGCTCTAACCTGGGACGTACGTAACCCTGGTGAGCAGCTACCTCCGCCAGGCACAATAAGACATCGACCCTGGCAACAGCCGCGGCGGTCGTCATCAGTTGGGGATAGTAGACGCTTACCTGGCGCAATACATCGGCGTAAATGCTGCGCTCCATCTCCTCGATACGTTCGGTCGCGCTAAGGATGCGAGCCTCGTGCTCCTTCAGTTCAGGGGTAATAAATCGCTCCCCGTTAACCAGTGTCTGTTTGCGCATATAATCGGCGGGGACAGATGGCAGGTGGGTGTTTCTGACCTCGATATAATAGCCGAAGACTTTGTTGAAACCTACTTTGAGCGACTTGATACCGGTGCGCTCGCGCTCGATAGCCTCCAGCGAGGCAATCCAACGGCGCGATTCACCGATCGAAGCAATCAATTCATCCAGTTCGGCATGAAAACCGGCACGGATCAAGCGCTCACCGTCATCTTGCTCGTCAGCAGCATGCGCGCGGGCTAAGGATTTTCCGATCAATTCAACCACCTGCGGGCATTGGTCAAGCTCATGGGCGAGTTTAGTCAGCAGTTGAGCGTCACAGCCTAGCAAGAGTTCACGCAGGCGGGGGATGATGGTCAAATAGTCACGCAGGGCGACGACTTCGTTGGGAACGGCGCTTCCCTGGCGGGTGCGACCGACGATGCGTTCCATATCGCCCAGGCTTTGCAAGCAGATGGCGAAGCGGCTGCGCAGGGCCGGACTTTCGTAGAGCTCTTCCACGCTCTCAAAACGCTCTTCCAGCTGGCTCAGGTCGAGGAGCGGCTGCGTCAGCGTGCGGCGTAACTGCCGCGCTCCCATAGGAGTGATGGTGCGATCAAGGACACTGAGCAAACTTCCCTGGGTTGTACCGCTGCGGGAACCCTGTAACAGGTCAAGGTTGCGCTGTGTATGGGCATCCAGGACCATGTAGTTCGTTGTGCGATAGGAACGCAGCCCGGTTAAGAGCGAGAGGAGGGCTACATTCATCTTCTCCAGATAGGCAATGATGGCTCCAGCCGCGGCAATAGCCTGCGACGCCTGGGCGCAACCATAAGCATCCAGGGATTGCACGCCGAACAAGCGGCACAGGCGGGTATGAGATGCTTCCTGGTCAAAAAAATAGGAAGGACAGGGCGTCACGGTCATCGTCGCGGCGGGAAGTTGATAGCTATTGGATTGGCTCCCCTCGACAACAAGGCATTCAGAGGGGGTGAGACGCTGCAGTTCCGCCTCGAGGGCAGCGGGCAATTCAGCGGGAGCGAACCAGGTGACGATAAATTCGCCGGTGCTGACATCGATAGCAGCGAGGCCAGTCTGCGCGCGTGCGGGAGCAATGGCAACGAGATAATTGTTCTTCCGCGTGGGAAGCAGGTTGGGTTCGGAGAGGGTGCCCGCGGTGAGGATGCGGGTTACCGCGCGCTCGACGATACCTTTACCGACTTCGCCTACCTGGTCGCAGATGGCGACTTTGTAGCCGCGCTGAACCAGTTTGCCCACGTAATTTTCCAGGGCGTGCAGTGGTACGCCCGCGAGGGGAACCCTGCCATCCTCTCCATCCTTGCGGGAGGTGAGGACAATCTGTAGTTCACGGGCAGCGATACGCGCGTCCTCGTCAAAGGTCTCGTAGAAATCCCCTACCTGGTACATGAGAATGGCATCGGGATACTGGCTCTTTATGCGCAGATACTGCCTGCGCGCAGGAGTTGTCATGTGACTTCCTCTCTTCCTCACTCACCCACACTTTTTTGTAAGGAATTTGGGGTGCCTGTTTTCTTTTGAAACACTTGTACTCTTTTATACTCTATTCTGTCTAGGTTGTCAAAAGGTGGCAAAAGTGTAGCATTTCATGGCAAAAACGTATCGGGCCTCATTCATTATGCGCATAGGAAACATCTTCGCAACAACCTTTTTGCACGCAGGTGTAATGCTGCGTTCCTCATTGGTGATAAAATAAGAGAGGAGAATGAGACAAAAAAGGAGCACAGAG
>MNIY01000015.1 GCA_001919995.1 Ktedonobacter sp. 13_1_20CM_4_53_11 | reverse complement strand
CATAGCTTCCTGCTCGAAGGCGGCGTGTTTACAACAGATGTACTGGAACATTTTGTCGAGCTAAAACGTGCACAGGCCGATGAGATACGCTTGCGCCCAACTCCTATCGAGTTCGCGCTCTACTATGACGTCTAGTTCGTCAATTAACAGATAAATAGCCAGGAAATGCAAGTGTGCCTCCAGCTTTTCTAGCTTTACTTGCATTTCCTGGCTATTTCATGCTTAAACCATTCTCCAATTTGGTCTACTACTTGGTAGAGTGAATCTCTGCATGAAACATCATAGATAAACTTTTCCTTAAGAAGTATTGTATCATTGCATATGATATTCGCTGTGACAGCTTTTCAATAAAAAATATAAGGCATATAATGTACATGACAAAATGCACGCTTATGTGCTATAGTAAATCATACAAAATGGTTTTCAGAGAACAACCGCAAAGAGGTGATATAGATGGAATTACTCATTGATAGTTATGGCCGTCGCATTAAAAGCATGCGCATCTCTATTACAGATAAATGCAATTTTCGTTGCACGTACTGTATGCCCGCTGAGGGTTTACCCTGGTTAAAAAAGGCAGAGATACTCTCCTACGAGGAATTAGAGCGCATTGCCCGTGTTGCGGTCAGCATTGGTATAGAGCAAATTCGCCTGACAGGTGGTGAGCCACTTGTACGACGAGATGTTCCTGATTTCATACGCCAGTTACGAAAGATCGCGGGACTGCGCAGCCTGAGCCTGACCACCAATGGTATCCTACTGAAACAGCAAGCGGGCGCGTTGGCCCAGGCAGGGCTCAATCGCATTAACGTGAGCCTGGACTCCTTGATTCGTGAGAAATTCGCACAACTAACCCGGCGTGATCAGCTTAGCCGGGTGCTTGAAGGTCTGGAAGAACTCGAAAAATATCCCTCTATTCACCCTATAAAAGTCAACGCAGTGGCCATACGCGGCTATAGCGAAGAAGAAGCCCTCGACTTTGTACGCCTGGCGCGGCGCAAAGCGTATGTCATGCGTTGGATCGAATTTATGCCGCTTGACGCTGATCAGATCTGGCGCAAAGAAGATATCCTTACTGGCGCCGAATTAAAGGCCATTATCGAAGCCGAATACGGTCCACTCGTTCCCATTACCACTGGAGATCCTTCCGAAACTGCACGTCGTTATACCTTTAGTGATGGGATCGGTGAAGTCGGCTTTATCAATCCTGTCAGCGAACCCTTCTGTGCCACCTGTGACCGCATCCGCCTGACTGCTGACGGCCAATTACGCACCTGCCTCTTCGCGACTGAAGAGACCGATCTGCGTGCCGTCATCCGCTCCGATGCCTCTGACGATGATCTGGCAGCCACCATCCGTCGCGCTGTTTGGAACAAAGAACTAAAACATTACATTGGCGACAAGCGATTTAAACGCGCAAACCGCAGTATGTCAATGATCGGTGGCTAAAAAGCACAAGTGATTTAAAGGTAATTGCGTTTCACTTGCTGTTCTATTATAAGACAAGACGTGTATCAAATGTTCAAAATGCGATAGCTATATTTGTAGTGTAAAACGACTTTTAGGGAGTGAGTTACCAAAAAGGAGAATGTTCGTCTTTATAGTCAAATAGAGGGTATGTATTGCATAGTAGAATTATATGTCAAAGTGAAGTCACTCTAGTAAAAGATCAGAAAGAGGAAAAAGTGGTACAAGATGAAGCGGATCTGCTCACAGTCCGTGAAGTTGCTCAAAAATTGCGGGTAGACGACACCACTGTACGACGCTGGATTAAAAACGGCGTCCTGGAGGCAATTACCCTACCTCACCGCGGAACACGCCAGGCGTACCGGATTCGTCGCTCCACATTAGATGCTTTACTTGATCCTCCCCAATTGCCGGTGAAATCGTAGTCAAATGAACTCTAAGCTGCTAGGCTAGTGGAAATAGAACACAGCCAGGAGCAAGGAGACATAGGTGCCTGTAATCGACTTTGAGACGCCTTCCAACAACTCGTTTGAAATATGCAACACTCAGTCTCTGAGCGCATAGGATTTCATGTCATGCGCCACATGAACGCTTGCGTGATCGCACAAGGGTTAACCTTCTTCAATAGAGCCAGAGCCATGTTGACAATGCCCGACAAGATATTCCACAATGGAGCCTATGAACGAATTTCACCAGAAAGCAAAAACAGAAATACAGCCGGAAAAAGAATTCATTGCCGGTTCCTATAGATGGTTTACCTACTCCGCCAGTGTGACAGGCTTACGGCTCATTTGTTTAGAAGATCTCACCACGGGTACTATCGTCACCACTACGGTCGCAAACCCTACGAAACGTACAGCGGCACATAAGGCATGGGCAGGTGCTCGCCAATCACGTGCAGCAGGCATGCCCTGGGAGATTTTGTACGAAATGGGTGAAAAAGGGGTCGATCCAGACCAGAAACTTGAAGAAATGTTTCGTGGATATGGCCACGCATCAGTCGGTGACATGGCGAGACTGGCTGTGGATATGGGAAAGATCCCCATGCACTTGTGTTTGGCGTTGTTCAATGAGGGGTCTCTCAATTCCGGACAAGAAAAATCAACACGGTATCAGGCATCATTTGGGAAAGCACTCCTCCACCCAATGAGACACTATATTTCTGAGCGTTTACCGAAAGAGGATGTAGCACGCTTAGAAGAGGAATATCAATCATTCGGAGCCGTATCGCTTGAGTTGTTTGCAAAGCATAAAGCTGTGTTACTCGGCGCATTTGAGCAGTACTACCAAGCAGATACGACAAAGCCAGCTGAGAGGAGCGCTCTTCTGTCTCGTGTGCTTGATTGTGTGCGTTACTTTTTACTCATTGGTCAGTGGAGTGGAATGTCCTTCGAGACTTCAGCTCGCGATTGGTCACGCATTATTGCACAACTGCAGGCCTCCCCCCTTCTCTATTATCGGAGAGTTGCGCAGCAACTCGAAAAATTACTTGCACCCACGACAGAAGAGGAAGAGGTACTTGACTATAAAGCGGAAGCTCCTGGGCTTATTCGGCATACTGCACCTCAGCTTACTGCTAATAGAAACTTGCACGCGTTAAAGCAATTCATTGAGGATCAAACAGACTTGCTGCAACAAGTCTCGATTCACAGCGGCTTCCCGAAACGCGTGGATCAACGTGTGAGCATGATTGAACCAATGTATACAGAGGGTGATAGATTGGTGGCATCATACATCCTTCTACTCTGGCCTGGACTTGAGAGAGAGCAGCTTTTTAATTGGATACATGACCAGGATGATGAAATTAAAAAAAGCATCAGTGCTATTATTTTTTCAGGCCATACCAATTATTGTGAACTGCCTGGATTTGGACGCACAACGCGCATGACGCTGGTAATCGAGAGTTTCTTAGGAGAATTACGCGACTTGAATCGCCATCGTGCATGGGGAAGATTTTTTCCACTGCCCCTGGTTTTCGGAGAAAGACTGACGAAGAGTGCGATAGAGCAAATTGTGGCTCGTGGTTTTGGACTGCCTTTATATTTGACTGACATACCAGCATTTGCAGAATATAAAACAGTGTACGAGCGGGATTTAGTTTCGTATTATACAAAGTTACAGGAGTTTCTTGAGAAGGTATCTGCTACGTATCACGATACCATCGATTATGCGTTCGTGCTCAATCTTCTGCCGCTTGCTCACCGGGTAGATCTCTGGATGCATGGTGATCCGAAGCAAGCGGCCTATTTCACAATGCAGCGTTCCCGACCGGGTGGACACATCAACTACCGTGCCCTTGCTTATGAAGCCAATCAGCTCTTAGCGATGTATGATCCGTACCTATCTGCTATGCGCTTGTCGAAGAAACCAGATCCTTCGAGTCGTGAGGAATTTTTCGATAGGAGTTAACACCGGTCAATTCCCAATGGTTCAAGCTATCCCGGCTTATAATTCGCGTCTATAGAGTCTCATACCTTTCATCACCGGTTCATCAACCGGCTGCATATCGCACTTTATCGCCAGGTTGACTGAAGCAGGGTCGTTAAGAGGGAGCAACGCCTCGAGATAAAGGGGTTGTCCCAACTGCTCAGCCTCAAATTCAAATTCCGTGGAGATCATACGCGCATAGTTCAGTGCGCAAATCAATAGAGCACGCCCTGCATTCCTTTTCCGATGCTGCGGATGGACCGTTCCCTGGCAGAGAAAATGATAGGCATCTACGTCCCCGCGCATGCTTAGAGCGGTAAAGCCTACGATTTCTCCTTCTACACCTTCAAGCGTTCCAGCCTGACCCCACTCGTTGGTCTCATCATCATCTGTAATGACAAATACAGTATATGCCTCACCCAGTTCTGGATACGTTGACCAGGCGGCGAAATCAATCAAATCTTCCAGTGCCAAGCCATCTGTTTCGGCCGCCAGTTGTTGCAAATCAATCAGGATAGGGATATCTGACTGACGGAAATTTCGTATACGCATGAAAGTATACTCAAGGCCTTTCGGTAAGATATACTGCTAGTATGTTTAGCAAGCATTGGATAGTCCACTGCTCCATGCTAACATATTGCGACAAACTCTACCAGAACACACAAAGGAGTCTTGCTTTGCACGACCACACTGACCACACACATATCCGGGATATCCGCCAGGAAATGCCTGCCGCCACATCGCGGCTCTATTTTAATGCAGGAACCTTTGGTCCTCTCATGAGCAGCGCTTTACAAGCCATACAGGAGCGTCTGCAGGACGAGTATATCCATGGACGTTTAGGGATGGCTACATGGGATGCTATTCGCGCCATTCACAGCAACGCCCGTTCGAGAGTCGCGTACCTACTCAATGCAGATGAAAGCGAAATCGCGCTCACGGGAAATACCGGTGAGGGTATGAATATTATAAGCTACGGCATTAACTGGCAGCCTGGTGATGAAGTCATTACTACAAACCACGAGCATTATAACGCACTTGGACCACTTTATCAGATTCGCGACCGCTACGGCGTTACGATACGCTTTGCCGATCTCGGTGCGGTTGGTGAACGACCGGTGCTAAAAGCGATCGCGGACCTTGTCACAGCGCGCACGCGCTTAATTGTTCTTTCCCATGTCCTCTGGACCACGGGAGCGCTGGTGAACGTGAGCGAGGTCTGTTACATGGGCCGCGAACATGGTATCCCCGTATTAGTTGACGGGGCCCAATCTGCGGGAGCGATTCCTGTTGATGTGAAAGCGCTCGGAGCTGATTATTACGCTATCCCGATGCAGAAATGGCTCTGTGGGCCTGATGGCACCGGAGCTTTATACGTCCGTCGCGAAGCTCAAAATGCAATCAAGTCTACATATGTAGGTTATCCCTCTATGAAGCATGAAGAGGGTGTAGATTGGGCATTGAACGAGAGTGCGCAACAATTCGAAATGGGCGGTCGACAGCCTGCGGCTATAGCGGGACAGGCTGCTGCACTCCAATGGTTGAAGGAATTTGTTGGCTATACCTGGCTGTTCGAGCGCATCGCTACACTGAGTACATACGCCTATGCAGCTCTCAAAACCATCCCAGGTCTCGTCATGCTCACCCCAAAGGAAGGAGATAGCGGCTTGCTTTCTTTTAGATTAGAGGGGCACGACGAGGATAAAGTTGTACAACAACTACACGATGAATACAACATCTATATCCGTAACATCCCTTCATTGAAATGCTTGCGCGTTTCAACGGGTTTTTACAACACTGAGGAAGAGATCGATACGCTAGTGAAAGCATTGCGTGAAATTTAGTTAATGGAGCATGTTACACGATTTGAAAAAAGGGGACTTCTTAGCGATCGCCCGCCACAGGAGCCTCCTCAAGCTTCAATGAGAGCAAGCGAGAAATACTATCTCCGCCCATTGAGACGCCGTAGATGACCTGTGCCGAAGTCATTGTTACGCGGTTGTGGGTTATCACAATAAACTGAGTACGCTGAGCCAGGCGTTTCAAGATATCACAGAAGCGCGCCACGTTTGACTCGTCAAGAGCGGCATCTACCTCGTCCAGCAAACAGAATGGAGGGGGATTGATCTCCAGGAGCGCAAACAGGAGCGCTGCCGAGACGAGGGCACGCTCGCCCCCAGAGAGGAGCGATAAATCCTGTACTTTCTTGCCCGGGGGTTGCACAATAACCTCGATACCAGCAGGCATACGTGAAGGAGCGACACCAGCGTCATCATCTTCGCCTGTCCTCACGGTGGTCAGTTCAAGACGCGCGTTGCCACCATTGAAGAGGGTAATGAAATGCTCGCGGAAACGGGTACTGACTGCTTGAAAGGTTGTCTCAAATTGTCGCGCCATCGTCACATCAAGCTGTCCTATAATAGAGCGCAGGTGGGATGCAGCCTGCGCCATATCTGCAATTTGCGACGAGAGAAACTCAAAACGCGTGTGCGTTTCTTCATATTGTTGAGGCGCAGCCGGATCACTGCCTCCCAGCGTCTTGAGGCGTCCTCGCAGGCCATCAACGCGGCGCCGCAATCTACGCAGATACGCCTCCTCCTCTTCTGATAGCGCCCGTGCATCGTCTGATACGAGTTGACCATTCTGTGGGGCTATCTCTCCTGGAGCAGTACTGGTATGGAGAGTATAACTGCTCAGTTCTTGGGGATCGGTCACTCCCATCTCTTCCCGCAACTGTTCCAATAAGGAGTCAACAGCATCCTGGGCCTTCTGACTCTCTAACAGGCAGCGGCGGTATCCCCCTTCCAAGCCAGTCAAGGCCTGACGCAGTTGCGCCGCCTGTTGATCCAAAGTTACCACCTGTTGCTCAATTCCACTCGCCTGCGCCTCCACCTGGTGCAGTTCATCAAGCAGCGCCTTTGCCTTTGAGGTGGCATCTGCAAGTTCACTGCGACGAGAGCTCATCGTTTCAACTAATGCCTGCTGTTGCTGTTCAGTCGCTATAATTCTCCCTATCTGTTGCTCAACCTGTAACTTGTGCTCCTGCGCCTGAACCTGGAGCGTGGTCAATTGCTGGCGTAGTGACCTGGCCTCTTGCCGTTTCACCGCCAGTGTAGTTCGTCCTCGTCCAAGTTCGTCCTGCTGGCGGCGAAAGTGAATAGCACGCTCCTCTATCTCATGTTGGAGTTCTTCAACCAGGCCTGCCATCTCTCTCTGTGATTTTTCGTGTACATGAACACGCTCCTGAGCTGCCTGTATCTCCTGTTCTAACCCGGCTACCTCGGCCGTCAGCTGTTGCTCTATAGAACCCGCCAACCGTAGCTCTGTCTGCACTCGCTCCTGTTCGCGCTGCGTGGACACCACCGCCTTGTTCAGCTCATTGATATGAGCCAGAATTTTCTGTAGCTCCTTATCCATACCAGCCTGCTCAATACGGCGCCCCTCCTGGGCGCGCTGCGCTTCACTGATCATACCATTGAGTTGATCGATCAGCTTCACATGCTCACTCAGTTGTACTGGCAACTCATGCAGTTCTCGCTCATAGGTCAACAACCCTTGCTGGCTTCCCTCCTTGCCACTTCCGGCAACCAGCCAGCCAGCGCTGTGCACCACCTCGCCAGTGCGCGTGACGGCCATCTCGATAGGTAACTTGCCAGCATCAGAGACTTCGAGGGAAAGAACCCCTGCCACGAGTTCTCGGGCTGCCTCTATATCTGTTATCAGCACAACGCCTCGCAACATCCTGCGGAAGAGCGGCAGGTAGCTTGAGTCACATTGCATGCTGCGCCAGGCAAAACCTATTACGCGACCTGCAAGCGAGGGCATCCCTTCAAGAAAGCAATTGAGCATGTCCTCAGCTGCCCGGGTTGACTCGTCGCCACCCTTTTCCTCTTCTTTCTCCCCTTCCATCCACACGACCATGGCCTTGCCTGACTTAGCGGACTGCAAATATTGAAGGCAATTTTGAGCATCCTCGCGCGTCAGAACAACGACAGCCTGCAGGTAGGGTCCAAGCGCAGCCTCCATAGCAATTTCTAAACCGGAGGGAGCCACACCCAGTTGGGGTACCGGGCCCACCAGGCCAGTAACTTTTCCTGTTGGAGCACGCAGGAGGGCACGTACACCATCAGTATATCCACTCAAGCTCTGCCGCCAGTTTTTGAGCATATTCAGGCGATCAGCAACCACACGTCGCTGCCTCTCTGCATCAGAAACTGCGGATTTTAATCGCTCTAACTCTTGCTGGACATCGGCAATTGCTCGGCCCAGAGCCTGTTTGCGCTGCGCGATCTGCTGTTCTTCTTTACGAGCGGTATCCAGGCGAGATCGTTCCTCTACGAGACGCGTTTCGAGGGAACGCATGGTTTGTTGTGACTGGGCGATACTATCTCTACGAGCTGCAAGGGTACGATTGCGCTCTCCAAGCTGCTTCTGCTGGCGCCCGAGATCGGTCTGGCTTGAGCCCAGGCGCGCCTGCACCTGGAAAAAATCATTTTGTGCATTACGGAGATGGCGCTCATCTGCCTCGTAGTCTTTTTGCACCCTGACTACTTGCTGCTCCAGTGCGGCAACGGAGGCTGCGCTGGTATCTACTGCCTCATCGGCGAGATCACACTGCTCTTCATGATCGATGATCCGCTGTTGGAGAACGATAAGCTGTTCTCTCAGCCGGCGTTCTTCTTGCTGCTGATCACCATGCTGCCGCGCTAAACCGACGATGCGCTCTTCGCTGACAGCAAGGTCACGCTCAATTTTCTGTACGAGGTCGTTCGCTTCGTCAGAGGCTTTCCGGCATTCCGCAATACGAGTAAGGGCTTGCTGCCGCCTGTCACGGAGATTCTTCCCCTGCACTTCAGCTGATTGGATGGCTAGCTCCAGCTCCTGTACTTGCCGCGCCTGTTCTTGCTCCGCCACCTCTGCCCGCTCCTTTGCTGTATGCAAGCGCCTCCATTGCAGAGTATACCAGGTAAACAACACTTCTTGCAGTTCAGCATTCAACTGTTTGAACTCTACTGCCCGGCGCGCCTGTTCTTTTAAGGGAGCCAAACGAGGCTCAATTTCACCGACAATATCGCGCAGGCGATCTAAATTTTGCTCAGTTTGACGGAGGCGGTTCTCAGCTTCTGCACGTTGTACCTGGAATGGGCGAATACCCGCGGCATCTTCAAATAAGCCACGCCGCTCTTCTGCCCGCAGGCTCAAAGCAGCGTCAATCAACCCCTGGCCGACAACGGTGTACGAATCGTGGCCAATACGGGCTTGAGCCAATAGCAGGACGACATCCTTGAGGCGCACTTTCTGTTTATTAATGAGGTATTCATTTTCGCCAGAGCGATAACTGCGACGGGTTACAGTAATTTCGCTATATTCAGAGGGGACCCAGCCAGTGCTGTTATCCAGTGTGAGCGATACTTCAGCCAGGCCTAATGCGGCTTTCCCATGACCTCCGGCGAAGATAATGTCATCGCTTCTCTTACCACGCAACTGGCGCATGCTTTGCTCACCTAGAACCCAACGCATGGCATCAGCAACGTTTGATTTTCCCGCTCCATTTGGCCCTACTACGGCCGTTATACCCGTACTAAATTCCAACGAGGTCTTTATAGCAAAGCTCTTAAAGCCTAACATTTCCAAGCGTTTGAGATACACAGCGCGATCCTACTCTTCTTCCGTCAGTCTCTTCTCATGTTGCATGATGATACCATAGAGCGGTACTTCCGTCGAGTAGGTTATACGGTCGCAATGCTTCTGCTTGACAAAGAATGCTATAATTCCCAAAAGATTTATTTTGGTGAGTAACGAAATTGATGAGATCCATGGTACCTCGCGTCTTCGAGGCGTGAGGTCCAATATTGTATAGTCACTTTTAGGTATTCCCTCGTAATGAATATCCTAGTATTGGAGATGGCGGATGTCTCAGGGTAAAGAACATCCTTCTGACGATGAAGCCACTGTGAAAACCGTTCTGGTTGTAGAGGATGACACTGGTATTGGTTCGTTTCTTGTTCAGGCCATTTCGCAGGAAACTCCCCATCATGCCATGTTAGTCGCAGATGGATTGCAGGCTATCAAAGCCGTTTCAAATATCAAACCGAGCCTGTTTATCCTGGACTATCAACTACCACGAATGAATGGCTTAGAGCTCTACGACCACCTGCATGCGACAGAAGGACTGGAACATATACCAGCTATCGTAATCAGCGCTCGTCTCCCAAAAAGCGAGATTGCGAAACGGAAAATTATCGCTATGAGCAAACCGCTTGAGCTTGACGACTTTCTACAAACTATTGAAAAGTTATTGGCTGAATAACCGCCACCCACCCCCTCTTGCAGCGTATCCACAAAGCTTCGCCCCGCCAACAATAGTTCTTGGAAGGTATATCGCACATATTATTTCGGCTATAAGAAATAGCTTTCTGTACAGTGATATGCTCATTACCTACGTTCAGTGTAACAGGTCCACTCCACTCTGCTACACCACAGATAAAATTATAGACATGCGCAGCATCCCACTCAGCAACAGGTACAACGAAATCTTCATCGTCAGGGAATCCGTGATAACTACTCTTGTTTTCGTCCTGGGGCAGGGAGATTGCGCTCCCTTCGTATAGCTTCCATATAGCACGGCAGAGCAGGTTTCCGCCGATCCGGGCAGACTCTAGCTCTAGTTGCGCGTAGCTCATACCGTCAGTTACAGGTATTGCCTGCTGAGCCACCATATCACCGCTATCCATACCTTCGTCCATGTAATGAATGGTGACTCCTGTTTGCTTACATCCCAGTCGGAACGTCCAGAATAAAGGTAGCGGACCACGATTTGCGGGCAACAATGATGGGTGTACATTGAGGCAACCCAGGGGCGCTATTTCTAAGATAGCACGCGGAATACGCTGCGAAAAGCAAGCTACACTAATAACATCTGGTTGATATGCAGTGAGGGTTGAGACCGTAACGGGATCCGATAAACGATGTACCTGCCATAGAGGTATCTTACGCTGCCAGGCCAGTTGTACTATGCTGCTATCAAGTGATGAATTGAGCACAGGAAGCGTAGAACGCGCTGGATGAGCCGGTTCCCGTCGATATATAGGCATCTGGTTAGAGCTTAAGCCCTGGGCCTGGTCTCCGGGTAAGACTACCGCGCACACTTCAATACCGCTCTCCAATAAAGCATGCAGAGATGGCAATGAAAAACTCCCCTGCATCCCCAAAAAGAGGGCACGTGGGCGACCTTCCATAAATTTGACATGAGCCTCCACATCATGTAGTATCTATATTATACATAGTATAGTGCAATCGGCAGCAACAGGAGTATCTATCATGGCACGCATGGTTAAATGTGTCAAACTTGGACGCGAACTCCCTGGCTTGGATAAACCACCCTTTCCAGGAGAGTTGGGTAAACGCATCTATGAGAATATATCAAAACAGGCTTACGATATGTGGCCCGCGCAGAGCACGCTCATCATCAATCACTACGGCTTGAACATGGCTGATCCCGAAGCTCGTAAATTGTTGCGTGAGCAAATGGAAGAATTCTTCTTCGGCCAGGAGGCAAAAATGCCAGAGGGCTGGATTCCGGAGACAGAAAGCACGGATACTCCAGAGCCCGCAGGAGTTGGCGCAAAAGGTGGACCGCCGAGCAGCAAAGGTGGCGGTGGAGCACCTCGTAAAAAATGAGATCTCCTGGCGATATCCTGCTCATTTCTTGTTATGAATTGGGCCATCAGCCCTTTCATCTCGCCTCTTTATGTGCCATGCTTCAGCAGGCTGGATATGCGCCTGCAACCGTGGATACTGCTGTTGAAACACTGACAGAAGTAGCAATCAGTCGAGCACGATTAGTCGCTATTTCTGTACCGATGCATACCGCATTACGCCTGGGACAACAGGTCGCGCTGCGCGTGCGTTCAATCAACCCATCTGCATCAATCTGTTTTTATGGTCTCTATGCCCTTCTCAACGCTGACTATCTGTTACTAGGTACGATCGATGCAGCCATTGGGGGGGAATATGAAGGGCCATTCCTCAATTATGTCGCTGCAGTTGAACAAGGTAAAACTGAGAGCATTGCAGGGGTCACCACCCGGCAATCCAAAAGCGGTCCCTGGATCAAGCGGACTTCTTTCGTAGCGCCCGTACGTCTGGATCTGCCTTCTCCTGATCACTATGCACGGTTAGAGACAAACGGGGTAGCATCACTGGCTGGTTATACTGAAACTACTCGTGGTTGTAAACACACATGCCTGCACTGCCCCATTACTCCCATCTATCATGGGCGCTTCTTTGCCGTACCAGTAGAGATCGTGCTGGCTGATATCCGCACACAGGTAAAGCAGGGAGTAGGTCACATTACATTTGGTGATCCAGACTTCTTCAATGGTCCCGGTCACGCCATGCGTATTACCCGCGCACTTCACCAGGAGTTCCCAGGTATCACTTTTGATGCTACAATCAAAATAGAGCACCTACTAAAGCATCGACACCTGCTCCCAGAGTTGAAGAGCCTGGGTTGCGCCTTCATTGTATCTGCCGTGGAATCCCTCAATGACAATGTCCTTCGCCATCTTGACAAAGGCCATACAAGTGCAGACGTAGCCGAAGCCATTGAACTGATGGCACAGATGGGAATTCCCTTGCGCCCGTCGCTGATGCCTTTCTCGCCCTGGGAAACATTGGAGAGCTATTTCACACTGCTGAACTTTTTTGAAGAGCGGAGACTCATCGAACAGATTGATCCCGTTCACTTTTCGATACGTCTGCTGGTACCTCCCGGCTCGGCATTGCTTGATACAGTAGATAGCCCACAATGGTTAGGAGAACTCGATTCTGCTGCTTTCACGTACCGCTGGCGGCATCCCGATAACCGCATGGACGCACTGTACGAGAAGGTTACCACATTAGTAGAAAGAGCCGAACGCGCGAAAGCCAGCCCAATCGAAACATTCTTCCATATCAAAGCTATGGCGCTGGCGATCTCAGGAAAAGATGTGGACGTGGTAGAAGCAGTGCAAGAGTATGGTAGTCCAAGGGTCTTACCTCACCTCACCGAATCCTGGTTCTGCTGAGCAGAGCCCACCGCCGGTCAGTTGGACCAGGCATTATAAACTATAAACCTTTAATCTTGTTACTTTTGATCGTTTCTTGTACACTATCGCGGGGTGTATTTTTCACTCCAGTTTTTGGAAGTAACTATTGGTATTAAGGAGCAATGTTTCACATGCAGGTACCTCTCGTAGACTTACAAGCACAATACAGGACGATCAAGCAAGATGTGTTGTCGGCTATCGAAGAAACGCTTGAAAGCATGCAGTTATTTCTTGGCCCTCAGACCCAGGCATTCGAGCGAGATTTTGCGACCTATTGCGACTGTCGTTATGGAGTGGGGGTAGCTACAGGCACAGATGCGCTCGCACTGGCATTGCGGGCGTGTGATATTGGAGATGGGGATGAAGTGATTACCGTCGCAAATACCTTTATTGCGACAGTGGAGGCGATAGCCCTGGTGGGAGCCACTCCCGTCTTTGTTGATATCGATCCAGAGACATACACCATGGATTGGCAACAGCTGGGTAGTGTGCTTACATCACGCACTCGCGCTATTATTCCTGTCCATTTATATGGTCATCCAGTCGAAATGCAACCCGTCTTAGAGTTTGCACGGGCTCACGAGCTACTGGTCATAGAAGACGCTTCACAGGCACATGGTGCCACATACCAGGGAAAGCGTGTGGGAAGTTTCGGCGATATTGGCTGTTTTAGCCTCTACTACAGCAAAAATCTGGGTGCTTATGGTGAGGCTGGTATCTGTGTCACTAACAATGAGATACTGGCTGACAAGTTGCGCATGTTGCGTGATCACGGCTCACGAGAGCGCTACCGTCATGAAATCCTTGGTGTCAATGCTCGCCCGGACGAAATTCAGGCTGCTGTACTGCGCGTAAAGCTCGCCCACCTAGATCAATGGAATACTGCGCGGCAGTTGCACGCGCAAACTTATACTGAACAACTTAAAAACCTGGTAGAGGCACTTCCTGTCGTCAGACCCGGGGGGACACACGTTTTTTATGTCTATGTCGTGCAGGTACGGGAACGCGATCTTTTTCGCCAGATCTTAGCACAGGAAGGAATAGCCACGGGAATACATTACCCGATACCTATTCATCTTCAACCGGCATGTACAACCTACGGCTTTGTACGTGGAATGCTACCTGTGACGGAGGCCGTAACCGAGAATATAGTATCTCTCCCAATGTACCCAGAACTCACCACTGAACAATTGCATAAAGTGGTCGACGCAACCACAAAATATGCTACAGTGGCTGTTGAGCGGCCACTGTAGGCGTGTAACGAATTGTGTCCAGCTACGTGGAGTAGCTGGGCACAATCTAATGGCTCTCTCATATGCATCAATCAATTGTTGTGAGTTGTGAGTGCACCATCTACATCGGTGAAAGTGATGTATGATGAAGGAATCTCACTATCAGATTCCATCACTTATTGATTCGCTTCAAGATTTGACATTTCTACACAAGTAGGTTATAGTATAGCAAGGCAGAGATGAAGATCAAAATAGTCGTTCTGCGGTCAGCTAACGACCGGGATAATCGTGTGTAATGCTCCAGTGTTGTTGCGCACACGTTTTCGCAACCTCATGCATGCTCATAAGGGCGGAGTGGTATGCAAAAAGCATTACTCAATTTTCGAATGTTGCTTTCCATCCTAGCGCGAATATGGAGCAAGCAAGCAGGTCCATCGGATTTCGTATGGCTTGCACGTTTTCGTTTGCTTGCCATCTATGTTATTCTCAAAGCCGCTCTGCTGCTGGCAGTTGGGTTAGTAGGTATGAGAATAAACGCGATAACTTCACCTTCCCCACTTAGTTTTATCCTCCTACATTGGATAATTACTATTTTGAGCTCAATAGCAATCATTCTATCACTTCTTCTAGGGTTGATATTTGCTAGCACGCATAAGTCGCGTCCCATTGGTATAGTTATGCTTTGCATTGCCGATTTTTGTGTAATCCTGGCGGTATTATGTGCATGTATACTTGGGAGCCCGTTCCTTTTACTCCTTGAGTTCGCGATCGTATCCTGCACGACGCCCTTGTTTGTAGAGCGTATTAGCCGTTACGCAAAAAGCTATGAACAAAGCAAGTACGAACTGCTAAGTATTCAACATAAGCTTGATATGCTTTTACGTCGCTATTCCCAGGAATTAGCCAGAGGTATTCAATCTGAACGTTTATCTTTGAGCCGTGAACTTCATGACGGGCTTATGCAAGAACTTAGCACAATACTGTTGCAATTAAGCACATTACTGATGCGCAACTCAGTAGATGGGAATATGCAACTTAGCGCAGCAGAAACTGCCAACATGGAGGCATCACTGCGTCGAGTGATTGCTGAGGCTCGTAGCGTGATGCAGGAATTAAAAACGCCTCAGCCTATTTTGGAACAGTAATAGGATTTTGCCTATTCTAGAACAGTATTTGAAGATGGATGGGTTGTTATCGTTTTCTGGCACGCTCGTAAAATTACCTCCAGAAAAGCTCTTGAACGTCTTGATTGTTGATGATCATGAGGTTTTTCGTTATGGGTTACGAGATCTCGTGAATGCTATTGATGGTTTCCACGTCATAGCAGAAGCGAGTAAATATGAGGAAGCACAGGCGAAGATAGAGGAAATCCCTATCGATCTAGTATTGCTGGACCTCCATTTGCCCGATGTTGAGGGCACTGATGGCGTAAGACAATTACGCAAAGATTGTCCACAATCTCGAGTCATTATCATTTCCGCAACAATGGATGATCAATTGTTGCTGGAAGCGGTGCAGGCAGGAGTATCCGGTTATCTCACAAAAGATACGTCTGCCTTAGATATCGTCAAAGCTTTAAAAGGGTTTCGACGAGGCGAATTGGCAATGTTACCTACTGTAGCGGCGCATGTGATAGAACTGCTCGTCCAAAAATGTCATCTGCTGGAAACAGAACTCTCCATACAGCAACGAGATGAGGCAAAAGAGCTAAACGACTCTCGTTCCGACATACCTGATACTCTTCTAACTTCTCCATCTCTGTCCTCATACACATCACTTCCAGCTCTAACCCCCCAGGAAGAAAAAGTCTATCAATTGATGCTGCGAGGACAAAGCAATAAACAAATTGCGGCTCAGCTTTACATTTCACGTTTTACAGTAGGAAAACATGTACAAAACATTTTGCACAAATTTGGTGTGACAAACCGTACTCAGGCAGTATCATATACCTTATTTGAGGGGGGTAATGAGCTTTAAGCTGATCAAAATACTCCTTTTTAGTGCAGATAAATACTTCGTTTGAGCATTGAAAAATTGACCTCTTCCATGTTTTAATTTCTAATGGTGTGTGTAATTGGTGCTGACAAATTTAAAATGTAATGCATTTCTTATAATGGTAAGTTGAGAGAGTTTCCACTTAAAGGGGAAAACGGACGCATGAAACT
>MNIY01000144.1 GCA_001919995.1 Ktedonobacter sp. 13_1_20CM_4_53_11 | reverse complement strand
GCGTCTTGTAGTCAGAGAAAGCTGTCGCTGCCGGATCAATAATGTCGAACTGGATGGCCGTCTCCAGAAAGAATTGAGCTGCTCCCTCCACATCGTCGCTATGACCTGGGATGCGCAGGCCCGTCATCGGTTTGAGCTGACTGAGGATCGCCACTTCGGCGGTAGGCCTTGCCCCTTCCAACCAGGGTTCAAGCTGCTCAATTCTGCCAAACGAATGCCCGAGCAGGCGGTATACCGCCGGGTCAAGAACGCCGCGCGGATGTAGCTGGTCCCCGACAGAAATCTTCCCGCCTGCTCCTACAATCGTCCCGCATTCATAGTCGAGCTGGTCACGGTCCTTCAGGCCACCGAAATCAGCCCATGATTTGTGGAAGCGCCCGGTCATCCCCAGGAAATCTACCGCGGTCGTGCGAGCCTGGCGCGACATAATGGGATAGTGCAGATAACCCCAGGTGTGGGAGGACGTCGGCAGGCTTTCGATTTCGAGATGCGTCTGAAAGGGTATCGTCGTCTCCATCAGTGGCGTCACCGTGCCATTGAAGAAGATGGTTGCCTCGGGCACATGCTCGCGCACGACTGAACTCAGTCGCTGCACGTAGGCATTGAAACCCCGCACTGTGAACTGGAACACTGCCTGGTCATCATCCAGGTGCACTCCTGCCTGGCGCATCTTCGCCTGACCCCAGGGCGAGTAATTGGGGAGAGGGAAACAGATATCGAAGAAGAAACCATCGACCGGGTAAGCGCGACAGATCTCTTGGACCTGGGCGATGACGTAATCCCCATAGCCCGACGTCGGATCCAGTGTCGTCCAGCCCCAGCCTCCCAGCACCGGCGACTGGTTCGAGAGCGGGGGCCGCATCAGCATGTTTCCACTCTTCTCCACAATGATCCACTCCCCGTGCTGCTCACCGGCCAGGTCATCCCACATGAGGGAGACGTAGATGGGTGCACGCACACCGATAGAATGCAGGGCCTCGATTTGCTGTCCCATCAGGTCAAATTTCAAATGTGGATGCATCGTCCCGACCTTGGTGGGATAGTAGGAGAAGCCGTGATGGCATTTGGCGAAAATGGTCATCGAGTTCACGTACCCCATCTTCACCGTTTCCGCAAAGACCTGCGGGTCAAAGTCTGCACCGACATCCTCACATGCTGCAGAGGTATGAAAATCCAGGTGGACCTGGCGAAATCGTAGATTGACTCTACTCATGCTCACTCCTTCAATTTTGCTTTTCTGAAGAGATCCGGAACACGCAGGCGTATTCGCAAGGCCTGCGCGACGGCAGGTCAACAATCAGGCCGCTGCGGTCACGCCTCCAATGCAGCGACTCATTCATAACCCTACCGGCCACCCATACCTGTCAGGCTGATACCCCGTACCAGGTACTTTTGCACGAAAATGAGTAAAATCAGCCCGGGTATGATGGAAATCGTTGAGCCAGCCATCATATAATTCCACGCCTGTGCATGCTGGCCCTGGAACATCTGAAGTCCCAAAGGAATGGTCGCTTGATCGGGGGTGTTGACCACAATTAAGGGCCACAAAAAGTTGTTCCAGAACGCAACGAACGTAAAGAGACCCAGTACCCCGAGCGCGGCTGTGGACAAAGGCAAAATGATCTGAAAGAGGATGCGGAGCCGGGAGCAGCCATCAATCTTAGCAGCCTCTTCCATTTCTATAGGAATGCCTTTGAAGAACTGCCGCAGCAGAAAGGTCCCAAATGCCGTGAACGCCATCGGCAGGATGAGAGCCTGATAGGTGTTTATCCACCCCAAATCCTTTATCAAGAAGAATTGGGGAACCACCAATACGGCCTGGGGGACCATCAACGTGCCCAAATACAGAACGAAGATGGCATCTCGGCCCGGAAACTGGAGCCGGGCAAAGGCATATGCCGCCAGGCTGGACGTGAGCAGGACCAGGAAGGTGCCGCCAATCGCAACCACGAGGGTGTTGAAAATAAAGTGGCCAAACGGAAGATAGGTCCACGCCTCGACAAAATTTCCCCATTGGATAGTGGATGGAATGAAGGACGGCGGAAACTCAAATACCTGGCTATTTGGCTTGAGGGCCGTGTCCAGCATCCAAAAGAAGGGGAAAAGCACCAGCAGCGCGATGATTACCAGCAAGGTGTGGGAAACAATGCTACCCACATTCACTGTGCGCCGCGCTGTTCCGGATGCTTTGGACTTTATGTCGCCTGGGGCGTTTTGGCGCAGATCAGCCGCAGTGGCATCCCGTGTCGTTTCGATTGCTTCTTCAGACTTCATAGTGCACCCACCTCCTCTGGAAGAAAAATTGACTGATCGTGACGGCCATGATGAGCAAGAACAGAATCGTTGATATCGTGGCTGCGTAACCCATGTGGAAGTACGCAAAGCCATTCTGATACATATACAGAACCAGTGTAGTTGTCGATACTCCAGGTCCCCCGCTTGTCAATATGAATACCTGGTCAAACACCTGAAATGAGGTGATGAGGGTCATCACGAGCGCAAAGAAGATCGAGGGCGAGAGAAGAGGAATAGTAATATTCCAGAACTGGCGCCAACCTGTAGCCCCATCGATGGCGGCAGATTCGTAGAAATAGCTGGGTATAGCTTGTAAGCCCGCCGAGAAGACCAACAAGTTATAGCCAAACCCATACCACAACGACATGAGAATGACGGCGGGCATCGCCCAAACAGCTGAACCCACCCAATTCGGTCCCTGAATATGGACGAGAGACAAGAACCAATTGATGACCCCCGACTGGCCATACATCAGCAACCAAACGAGCGATACAGCAATCGCTGGAGTCATCACGGGGAAAAAGAAGATGACGCGAAACACACTTTTCCCACGAATGCGCCCGGAAAGCCACACCGCTAATCCTAATGAAACGACGATATTCAACGGCACATAACCAAAGACGAAGTACAAGGTGTTGAAGAGAATCCGGTGAAACACGGGATCCTGAGCGAGCAGCCGGATATAATTGCCCAGTCCGATAAACGTGGGTGGGGTGAGCAGTGACCAATCGAAAAAACTAATCACAAAGGAAGCCACCAAAGGGAACAAGATAAATACCAGGAATCCCAACATATTAGGAGTAAGAAACAGGTACGCTCCACCTATGTCTCTCCACTTCCGACGCCGGGCCATGGCGCTAGCATCGAAAACCTTCGGCTGAATTGCGACGGACATCTGGTTTGTCCCAACCTTTTTTCGTAACATCTTTTCCCTCCCGATAAAATGGCGCAGACTCATCCCCTACAAGGTGTGTTGCCAGGTAAGTGGGGATATGTATGGTCGGCCATGATCAGGGTAGCTAATGAGGTCACTACCCTGATCAGAGAGCCAGGCTCACGAGCCACCGGCCTGTGTTTGGACTTGTTGCAAGGCCTGCGCTGCCGTCTGTTGCCCGCTAAGCACGTTCACCCCATACTGCGCAATCAATGTGCTCGCCTGATTCCAGTTGGATGTGGTCACATATGGAGTGGACTCCGATATGGCCTGCTGCAGCGTTGCTTGAGAACCCGGTACGGCATTCTTATACCAGTACTGCTGCTGAGCCGTACGAGCTGAAAATGCCCTTCCCTGTGTAGCCAGGTACTGCTCAGCATCGGCTCCGGTGAGCACACTCACGGCCTTCCAGGCGTCGTCCGGATGCTGCGTTGTAGCTGAAATCCCGAATCCAGAACCGGCCGTGAGTGTAACCGCGCTTTGTTGTCTGGGAAGCGGGACAATTCCAAATTTGAAGTTGACAGTCTGCTTGTCGTTGATCAAGTCCCAGGGCCCGTCAACCACCATAGCAATGTGGCCAGCCTGCCACAGAGAAGGAGTTTGGGTTGCTTGCGGCACAGATATGGTGGGGGCCACATGGTACTGGTAAACGAGTTTGGCGTAATTCTGGAACGCGCCAGCCAACTGGGGATTGGTAAGATCCAGCTTGCCATCGGATGTGAGGTATTTGGCACCGTTGGCGAGGGCAAACGGTAACCAGGCATCAGGATACGAAGAGGCCACGAAACCATAGTCACTGCCGTGGGTTAACTGCTGCGCGTCTTGCAGGAAATCTGCATAGGTCCAGTTAGCAGAGGGAAGGGGCACATGATACTTTTGGAACAAGTCTTTGTTGTAGAACATCACCAGCGGACCAAAATCATAAGGCAAAGCTCGTAGCTGCCCCTGAGAGGTCAGGCCCTTGATGATCCCTGGGTCGAACGCCGAGAGGTCAAACTTACTTTGTTGGACGTAGGAGTCCAACGAACGTAAGGCGGAGGAAAACCCGGCCGTGCGCAGGCTCTGCAACGAAACGATGTCAGGTAAACTACCGCTCGCTGCCTCGGTCTCCAGTTTCGTCCAATAGTTATTGAAGTCGGCTGTCTCAAACTTGATATGAATATTGGGATATTTCTGGGTCACGAGCGACGCGTCATGCTGCCAGGCCTGAACCTCCTGGGGTGAGCCTGACCACATGAACCACGTCAAGGTGACTGGTCCGCTGGATGCACCCTGCCCGGAACCGCCACAACCGGCTAATAACATAGCAGCAAATACGAGGACAGCGACAAAAATGCGTACAAAATGAGGTCTGGATAGCATAACTGCCTCCTTCGTCGAGACTGAACTTCAGCCAACAATGTGCTGGTACGATGAATCATCACCGCTGCTGAGGCTACAACTCAGTAGCATCCACCTCATGATCAAGAGATGACATCACCGGCACCAAATCATCACTGGTCCGTAATTCAGACCCAACTCTATAAATACGCGAGAGGTCACCTACTAGAAGTCATCTACGAAGGACTAAGGGGCAAAGTCTGTACAAATAGCACTGAAAACCCTCTTACACGCCCTATACGTCGCTAAATAAGATAACTCGTCTTTAATGAAAGCGCTTTCTTGTAATTATTATATTGATAATTTCCCCTTTGTCAAGGAAAAATTATCAATATAGTTGTGTTTGGAACTGCCCTCTAAGTAAATATTAAGCAAAATATTTTTGAAGCATAACAGTAGAGTTATGAATTTATAGTAGGGTTTGGGGAAATGTGGTGCTGGAGAATATCGGCTGTATACTTGAAAATTGAGCACAAAGTAGCGTATACTACGTAAACATTATATGCATAGTGTATAATGGGCACAGCCAGGTGCAGGGTTCTCATAGGATTGTGTCCTGCGGGTGAAAGCGCTTTCACAAGAAAAGGTTTGAGGGATGAACGGGCATGAATATGAGTGAGGTTTTTCTCCATCATAAGCAGAAAGTGAAATAGATTGACATTTGGATAAAACTGATGACACAGATCACCGGAAACCGGTTACAATGCGTAAAGTGGCGGAGACAGCTGGTGTGTCGATGGCGACAGTCTCGAGAGTGCTCAACGGATCCGGACCAGTCAATGCGCAAGCGGCAGAGCGCGTGCGTGCAGCGATAGCCAGCCTCAAGTATCAACCCAACAGGGCCGCGCGTACACTTGCCAGTAGCCGTTCAGCATTCATCGGATTGCTGATAGCTGATATTCAAAATCCGTTCTTCATCGAATTGATGTGTGGGATCGAGGAGGAAGTGCGGCAGAACAGGTATCTGCTCATCATGTGCAATAATCCTCCCGATCCGCGAACGGAAGAGCAGCGTCAGTATATTGAGATTCTTGCAGCAGCACCCGTCGCTGGCGCGATTATCATCCCTATTCAGGAGCGGATGAAGGAACTGGATTTGCTGAACGCGCGGAACATCCCTATTGTCGCCGTTGATCAGCCAATCCGCGATCCCTCAATCGATTCTGTGCGTATCGACAACATCACGGCAGCAAAGGAGACCGTGGCTCATCTGATTGCCAACGGATACAGGCGGATCGGGGTGATTAGCGGTCCCAAGTCAACTTCCACCGCCAACGAGCGCGTATTAGGATATCGCCAGGCCTTGCAGGAGGCAGGCATCAAGCACGACCCGGTTCTTGAGCATCGCGGCCCCTTTACTGAAGAAACTGGTCAGAAAGCTACCCACTCGTTACTGGATCTCGACCCCCCGGTGGATGCCATCTTTGGCACAAACAACAGGCTGACAATTGGCGCGCTACGTACCCTCTATGTGCGGCGCAAGCGTGTGCCAGACGACATTGCCCTTGTTGGGTTCGATATGAGAGGTTGGGCCAACCCTGACCTGCTTTCGATCACTACTGTCTTACAACCAGCTTATGAGCTTGGAAGGGCAGCTGCCAACAGGCTCATACAACGCATACGACAGCCAGATGCGCCAAAACAGGAAATCATTTTGCCGTATCAATTACTCATTGGTGAGTCCTCGCATTCCCGCAGGCAGCCCGGGCTGATAGATGGGCACTGGAACGCAGGTGGTATGCTAAAGTAGAAGGGGTTTTTCGAAGCAACATTTGAGACGACACGTGCCGGCGAGGAGCAGAGCAGATGAAGCAGCTGAAGCTATTGCTACAGGCTACGCGAGCACGCACCTTGCCGGTGATGATCGCGCCTGTATTGATCGGCTCTGTACTGGCGTGGGAGCAAGGTTCGCCTTTCCGGTGGGAACTCTTTGCACTGGCGCTGTTAGGATCAATGGCTGCCCACCTTGGAGCCAATGTCGTCAATGACGTTTTTGATTTCGCTGAAGGAACAGACCAGGCGGCGCAGCAACTGGTACCCGAAGGAACAACAGTAGCAACCGGCTCACAGGCACTGATGAGCGGAAAACTCTCCTACACAGCGTATCGAGGCATGGCGGCCGCTCTTTTCGCGCTTGCCCTGCTCTGTGGCATTCTTTTAACCATTTTCCGCCCCTGGGCCATCGCTTTTGGCGTGGCCGGATTCCTGCTGGCCTTTTTCTATGTTGCGCCACCCTTGCGACTGGCTTACATAGGGCGAGGACTTGGCGAAGTGGATATCCTGATCTCATTTGGCGTGCTGCCGCTGGTCGGCTCATATTATGTGCAAACGGGAACAGTGACGCTCACCGCGCTGCTGGCTTCGCTCCCCATTGGCCTCTATACCATGGCGGTACTGTACTTTCACCATTTTTTACACTGGCGGGCCGACGCGGCTGTGGGAAAAATCACGCCAGTTGTTGCGCTCGGAGAGAGGCGTGCTCGCCTCGTGGGAGCCATGATACTTTTGTTGATCGCCGCTACCTTCCTCTTAGATGCTATCCTCAATGTGTTCCCATGGTACAGCTTCATCGCGGCATTCACTATTATTCCCGTGCTGAACGTACTGCGACAGGCAACAGGCGATTTGAAACAGTATATCAGGCTCATGGCAACCAACCTGAACGGCAACCTACAAGCTGCGCTGGTTGTACTGCTCGCCTTGTTCGTGCGCGGTTTTACGCATTTTTAAGGCAAGAAACAGAACAAATAGCTACCTCCTGTGTTTGCATGCCGACATGGATTGCTCTCTAGTCTAGCACCTGTTGCTTAGATTTCCCAAGACGCGCTCAGCACACATTTTTGTGATGGTATAAGCTTGAAAACCGCATGACATATGCTATAATTAGTCTCAAGTGCACTCCTAACATCATAATACTGTGTTTGAGTACATCACTCCTAAATAGAAGAAAGGGGGTATGCCAAACTACGCCTCGACTTGATCACTTTTATCCAGGTTTATTATATCGCTTTATAGCAGCGCTATTCGGCTATTCGCCTACCTACCAGGCGAGCATGAAGCCATCCACAACGGCTTGTGGAATGACATATCCTACCTAATCAGCAGGCATAGGCGCCTGCGGCAAGCAGATGCAAGGTCTCGACATAACTTTTGACCGGCTTGTACAAAGAAAAGTACATTGTATTGCTATCCTTTTCATGAAAGGTGGGACACTTAATGGCCCAAATCGCAAGAGAACGCACAGAAGCCACGGCAGCAGTAGCCAATCCCGCTCCTCTTGGCCTTAGCGCCTTTGCACTTACTACATTTGTCCTCAGCAGCTCCAATGCAGGTTTCTTCAAGGTGAACGCGATCGTTATCGGCCTCGCCTTTTTCTATGGTGGTCTTGTCCAACTCCTCGCAGGTTTGCAGGAGTTTAAGGCCGGTAATACTTTTGGCGCTACAGCCTTCTGCTCTTATGGAGGTTTCTGGCTTGCTTTCGGCGCCACCCTTACCCCGTTATTTAACGTTGTAGCTGCATACGGCGGCGATACGCCAGCTTTCCATACGGCAATTGGATTCTTCCTCCTTGGTTGGACAATCTTCACTGCCTGGATGTTCCTCGCATCGTTGAGGACCACTCTAGCTCT
>MNIY01000085.1 GCA_001919995.1 Ktedonobacter sp. 13_1_20CM_4_53_11 | reverse complement strand
GGATTTGTGTAAAATCACTCCAATAAAATTCGTAGTAGAAAAAAAGAGGGAAGTAGCGTCTATCTCAAAGAACCAGGAAGTTCACAGTCAAGCATCTTCTCGTGTGAAAACGGCAAGAAGAAGGACGATTACGATGGTTACAATAGATGCAAATATCCCTCCTCAAATAGCAGGTCCCAAACCATATGCGGTGGTAGAGAAATGTATACGAGATGTTCGCGATCAAGCAAAGCATACCGGCAGCTATATGGCGGCACTCTTGTCAACAGGAAACACCGTTCCGATCTTTGCTGCGTTCATGAGTGTTCTCTTCTACATAACCCTCTCTCGTTTCCCAGGGTTCACCTTGTGGGCCACTGCTGGTGGTAGCCTGGTCATTCTCGTGTGCTGGTTACTCATAGGATTTTTGTACAAGCGTTTCACCGCAGTTGATCGTGCGAATGCTGCCAGCTATGAGCAACTCCTCAATCGCTTACAGCAAGCAGCCGCCTGGTATGAGACCTTGACGCAGAAACACAGTCCCAAGAACAACAGTCTTTATGCTATTGGCATGCAGGAAATCTCCACCTCTTTATGCACGATTTGTAAGAGTCTTCAAACTCAAGGACCATCCTGGATATCAGCCACTGGTTATACAAGTGCATGGAAGCTCATGCACCGCATCGATGAAGCCTTCATAGAAATTGAACCGGTTGAAGCGGTCATCCACAATGCCCTTCATGACGAGATGAGTCTTCAGGATTCCACGCTCATGAACAGAGAAGAATTACTCAACAAATTACGCAGAGCAGTGAATAAGCTTGCCCCAGAAGCTGCTGTCTACCTCAATCAGCAACCACCCCAAGTTACGAAAGCATCTCAGGATCAGCCCCAGGATGACCAGACCAAGCACAATGACCTCCAGGCAACACGTGCTGCCATGCAGAACGGGGACAACCCAAATGAGAACGACTATGAATTTTCTAACGCCATAGATTCCGCAACACAAGCAAGAACCATTATCTATGAAGTGAGAACCACGCTCCATCATTTTCGCGATGATCGTTGGGACAAGCTGATACGCGTTCGTAATCAGCTGATGAAAATGACCCTGGTAACCGGGCTGCTTCTCTATGCCTTCGTGGAATTTGCGATCATGATGAATGTAGGAACAGAGACCCTGAAAGCCGCAACCATCCTCTTTTTTGTTGGAGGTCTCGTCGGGCTGTTTAGTCGATTGTACGATCAGTCGAAAACAGACACCTCCATCGAGGACTTTCGCCTGGCAACTGCACGCCTGATTGCAGCGCCGCTTTACTCTGGCTTATCGGCCATTGGCGGTGTCCTGGTGGTCCAACGAATGTTTGAGCTGAATGTAAGCAGTCTTCTCATCGCAGCTGCTTTCGGTCTAACCCCAAGCCTCTTCACGACCGCCATTCAAAAAGAAGCAGATCAATATAAGACGGACTTGAAAAGTACCACGGCACCCACGGGAGAGAAGCGGAAGAACAGCTACTAGTCTACAAGCCACCTATGGAGGTGATTTCTCTCGCTGTCTCTCCACCATTACTATAATATTGTCTACCACGCCAGTCTACACCCTTACGCGTCAAGACGCGCCAGGTTGATTGCGCTATGATGCCTTCAAACATGGCAGCCGCCAGCGGGTGGGTAAAAGCATAGTACCAGGGCACATTCAGTTGTTTGTCCATCCACAAGCGATAGGCGAGCAGCGGCCCGAGCTCCAATAAGGACGCGGTGTAGAGCTCTGCAGCTGAGATAGCATTGCCCTTGCGCATGCTTCGTCTTTTAAGCCACGCTAGAAGCGGCAATAAGAATGGGATAATGGCTATCATGGGCAGGCCGATGAGTTGCAGCAGCACAAAGGGCAGCCCGCCGCGGCTCCCCAGGAAGACATTCTTGCGCCAGCCTCGCCAGGTCTCGCGCAATGTAGCGTACATACGAACGCGTACCAGTTTGCGCCCATCCACGAATTGCAGACGAAAACCATTCTCTTTGATATTGCGAGCGAGATCGCGGTCATCCAACAGCGTGTTGCGCATGTCAGGGCGAGCATAGCCCCCCACGATATCGTAAGCCTCACGGCGCAGCAGAATAAATTGCCCATTCGCGATAGCAACCGGGCTGTTGGGATCATTGACCAGCCTGGTGGGATATTGCATGCTGATGCCTAAATAGGCCATTGGCATCATGACCTTATTCCAGAAACCGGGCAACTCCTGTTCAGTACTTAATGAGAGCAGGTCGATGCCTTCTGCGAGCGCTTTCGACATGGCGAAGCGCAATGCACCGGGGGCATGCCAGGTATCGGCATCGGTAAACATTAGCCAATCGCCGCGAGCCTCCTGTACACCCGCGTGAAGGGCATGCGGTTTGCCTGCCCAGCCCTTTGGGAGGTCGCGCAAGCGCAGCACATACAGTCGTTGCCGCTGCGGATGATAGTGAGCGATTTCGTCCAGGATACGAGCCGTACCATCAGTCGAGCCATCATCGACAACGATCACTTCGTAATCATCGTAGTTCTGCTCCAGCAGGGAGGTGACGCAGCGACGAATGTTCTGTTCTTCATTGCGAGCGGGCACAATGATAGATACCGATCTTCCTGCTTGAGCGGAATTGAAGATCGATGCTGATTTAAGCGCTGGCTGACTTTTCCGACTGTTGGGATTTGTGCGAAACCAGAGCACTATGTAAAAACCGACCACGCCCAGCACGTGAGACCACAGCAGGAGGCGTCGCCAGGATGTGAACCAGTTGCGTTTTTTCATATATTTGATTATAGCAATGGGAGACGGCGAAAACAAATATTGCGGGCATGTGGGAACTAAGGTACAATCTCCACAGAGATATCCTCAAGGCAATTTGACAAGGAGCGTCATGCGACAGCGACGATTAGCGAGTCAGGGTACCCGAGGTGGGCATCCCTATCTCAGGTTTCTACTGCTGGCACTAAGTGTAAGCATTCTTCTATTCTTCAACTGCATCAACCCTGTTTCAAGGGGACCGGTGGCGCTGGCACATGCCTTTGTAATCGGTTCCGACCCTGTCGATGGCTCGACAATAAGTACGGTACCCAGAGTCGTGCGCATCTTTTTTGATGCACCAATCAGCCCGGCCAGTACTGCCTATGTTTTCACACCCGACGAACGCATGGTAGACGCTTCCCATAGCACCGTATCCAGCAAGGACTCCCACGAGCTAGATACACCCCTTATGACCCCTGACCAACTCCCTGAGGGCAGCTACACGGTGCGCTGGACAGCCTTATCTTACAGCGATGGTCACACTACACATGGCGTAATTGGCTTTAATGTTGGGCGTTCCAGTTCGGGGCTGCCGGGAGAGACTATTTTAGGGCCCAGTACCAGTAATATCCTACCAGTGCTCAATGCGATAGGTGTCCTCTCGGTGGCCTGGGAGTGGCTGGTACTGCTGGCACTGACAATTTGGATCGGTATCCTCGTCGTTGAAGGACTGATTCTCGCTGGCGTTGAACGTACCTCGAGCCTGCTGACTGAGACGCGCAAGCGAGCGCGCCCGCTACAATGGCTCTGCCTTAGCGCGCTCCTCGTGGGCGAACTCATCACGCTTTTTCTCCGTGCCACACAATTGTCACAGGGGTTGACTGGGAGCGGAATCGATCTTTCCGCCCTCGGTTACATCCTCTTTGAAACGAGCTATGGCTACCTCTGGCTGCTGCGCATCGCCCTGATCTTGATCGCCACCGCATTCCTCTGGTGGACAACCCGACCGCGTGGCAATAACAACCGGACAAGACGTACACGCAGAGCGGGCCGCCGTTTTCAGAAGATGCGACAGAGGATCACCCAGGAAACCGGTGATACGAAAAATGAGGTATCAACCGAAGAGAATGCTGCCCCAACTTCAACAAAGGTGCAAGGTTCCACCATCATATGGCTGCCGCTGGCGGGCCTTGTTTTGCTTACGCTCGCGCTTTCTGGAGACGCGGCAGCTTTATCCCAGGCGCCCATCAGCTCTGTCGTCCTGGATTGGCTGTACCTTGCGGCACGCAGTATCTGGCTCGGCGGAATAGCTTACATGGGATACGTCCTCCTTCCACTTTTGCCAGTAGTCGAACCTGACCGCCACAGCGAGATACTCTCCCTCCTGTTGCGGCGCTTTCACCCGCTGATGCTGGGAACGTTGGGCGTGTTTCTTGTCAGCGGACTCTTTTTGACTGAGACAAGCGTGAGGCAGGTGCAACAATTCATTAGCGACCCCTATGGGAGGACATTGCTGGTTGAGTGGATACTGGTCGCGGCAATGATCCTACTCAGCGCCTACGCGTTGTTTATGCTATACCCGAGACTCTCCAGGCAGGCACTGTTGCTACCGGTGGTGAACGCTGAATTACCGGCCCGGCGAACACGCCAGACAGCTCTCGATCAAACGGCGCGTAACTTAAAAGGGGCTTTTCGCATACAATCCTGGCTTGGTACGGGAGTACTCCTCTGTGCTGCCCTGATGTCGTTCTTTGCCCCACCAATTGTCTTTCCCAACATTAACTATGCTCAGAATGCGGCATCCACTGCTGCCAGTCCCACATCCTCCAATATGCAGACCCAGAAGGCAGGGAACCTGACAATCACTCTGCTGGTCCTTCCTGGTAGGGTCCATTACGCTAACACAGTGATTGTGTCGATGGTAGATAACAGTAGCGGCAAACAGGTCACTGATGCAGTGGTAAAGATGAGCATCAATATGGATGTGATGGATATGGGGACGACGAATACTACCATCAAGGGGAATAACCCGCTATATATAGCCGCGTTTAATAGAGATACAACCTTTTCTATGCCTGGAGCGTGGGATATCGGGTTGAGCATTCAGCGCCCAAATGAAAGACCGGTGGAGGCTATTTTCACCGTGACCATTGGAGCTTGAGTGGCACATATGACTCCACGCCTCCTAAGCACGGCATAACCTGTATTCGCGCAGGTCATCAGTTACGTATAAGACGGTAGAAGCATACCATTGTATAAGTCCTGGCACACAAAGAGGCTCTAGGAGATATTTGCTCCATATTGTACTGGGAAAGCCTAATGGTATGCTCACAGGATGGACCTATATGAGAGTATGAGGGTATGAGAGAGAGAGTATAGAGAATATGCCAGGACATGATATTATCGTCGTGGGTACTTCCGCGGGGGGTGTAGAGGCGCTAGCAACTCTTGTCAGCACACTGCCGCCTGAACTTCCCGCAGCAATCTTTGTTGTGCTCCATATCCCGGCCCATAGCCCGAGCTTTGTGCCAGATATTTTGGGCCGCAGCGGACCGCTCGAAACAGTTCAGGCCAGCGATGGCATGGAGACCAAGCATGGCCATATCTACGTTGCTCCACCGGATCATCACATGCTGGTGGAACGCGGGAATGTTCGTGTTGTGCGCGGGCCGAAAGAGAACCGTCACCGGCCAGCCGTCGACCCCCTATTTCGTTCGGCCGCTCTGGCCTATGGCCCACGTGTAGTGGGAGTGATCCTTACAGGGGTCCTGGATGATGGTACTGCCGGGCTGCGGGCCGTGAAACGCTACAGCGGAATCGCCATTGTGCAGGATCCTGACGAAGCCATCTATCCCGGGATGCCACTGAGCGCAATAGAACATGTACAGGTAGACCATATATTGCCGCTTGCTGCTATTGGCCCGCTGCTGGTGCGCATGGCGAGCGAGCCTGTTAAAGAAGAGGCAGGTAATCATATGTCCGAAGATTTGGAAAAGGAAACGCAAAAAGCGCAAATGGACACAACCTTAATGCGGGCTGATGAGCAGGATGGTACCCCCTCGGTCTTCTCTTGCCCCGAGTGCGGCGGCGTCTTATGGGAAATCCCGGATGGGAATATGCTGCGTTTTCGCTGTCGCGTAGGGCATGCCTTCTCAATCGAGAGCATGTTTGCGGAGCAGTCCGAGGCGCTCGAGACGGCACTGTGGGTTGCCATGAAAACGCTGGAAGAGAGCGCGGACCTTTCACGGCGCATGATGCAGCAGGCTAACATGCGCGGACAAAAGAGGCTGGCAAGCCGCAATGAGGCAAAGTTGCGGGAGGCGGAGCAGCGCATTGCACTGATTAAGCGGGCGTTGATAAAAAGCGAAACAATTGTTGAAGACGAGCGTCCGGCAACTGAGCAACAGCTGGATAAGGCATAGATATTTGCGGCATTGGTGCAACATTGCTTTACACAGGAATAGAAAAAATTAGCGGCAAGACTTGACAGAATACCACAACCGACATATATTGATAGCTGGACAGAGATCTAATGATTTTTGGCAGAGACCCGCTTGTGCCTGGCGCAACAATCTCTCAGTACAACATATTTTCACGAAATCTCGCACCTGTCTGCACCTGTTTTAAAACCGGGCGCTCTGTAGAAGGAGAGGTAGATATCTGATGAGTGACCGTGAGAACGTGACATCGAGTAATGGTGACCTGGTGGTGGTTGGCTCCTCCGCGGGTGGTATCGAGGCCCTCTCGATTTTGGTGAGCACCTTATCAACAGACTTTCCAGCGCCCATTGTACTGGCGCAACATCTCGATCCTAACCGGCCCAGTAGCCTGGACACTATTTTACAGAGGCGAACCGCTTTAACCGTCGAGGTGATACACGACCGTACCATATTGCAGACCGGCAAGATTTACGTGGTACCCGCTAATCGCCATGTTTCTGTCGTCGATGGCTGCGTTGAGATTCAGGGTATCAACCCAAAACGGCCCAGGCCCTCTGTAGATTTGTTGCTATCGAGCGCGGCCGAGGTGTATGGTGAACGCTTGATAGCGGTGATCTTAACAGGTTCTGGCTCCGATGGTGCGGCGGGAGCGATAGAGGTGAAGAACCTGGGTGGAACGGTGATTGTACAGGACCCTCAAACAGCACGCTATCCTTCGATGCCGCTGGCCCTGCCCCCTACGGTAGTGGACTTCGAGGTGGAGATCGAGCAGATCGGGCCGCTCCTCTCCGATCTTTTGACTGGGGTAAACACGCGGCTGCCTGAAGAGAAGACGGAGGACGTGCTGCGAAATATCCTCGAACAGGTCAGTCGCCAGGCGAGTATTGATTTCCGTCCATATAAAACCACGACCATTCTGCGACGTATTGGCCGGCGTATGACCATAACCCACAACCGGACGATGAGCGACTACCTGGAATACCTGAAAACACATCCAGAGGAAGTTGGCGAGCTAGTCAAGGCATTTCTTATCAACGTCACGCAGTTTTTTCGCGATGCCGAGGCATTCACCTACTTGAGAAGGGAGATCCTTCCAGACTTGATAGTAAAGGGGCGCGCGCGCGATCGCGTCTTGCGCTTCTGGGCGGCAGGGTGTGCGACAGGCGAGGAGCCCTATTCGCTGGCGATGCTAATCACAGAGATGCTGGGCGAGGAGCTCTCCGATTGGAGCGTCAAAATCTTTGCCACCGACCTGGATGATGCGGCTATCAGTTTTGCCAGGCGGGGTGTCTACACTGAAAACCTGCTCAAAGGTTTACCGGCAGAGTATAGTAGTCGCTTTTTTGAACATACCGAGCATGGCTACCGCATTGCAAAAGCACTGCGCCAGATGGTCATATTCGGCCAGCAAGATCTGAGCCGCAGCGCGCCCTTTCCGCGCATCGACCTGGTCCTCTGCCGCAACGTCCTGATCTATTTCACGCCGGAATTGCAGGAGTATGTGCTCAACCAGTTTGCCTACTCCCTTTCTAATGGCGGCTACCTCTTCCTGGGCAAAGCCGAAACGGTGCGTCCCGTGCAGTCATTTTATGAACTGGTCAACAAACGTTGGAAAGTGTACCGCTGTATAGGAAATGCGCTCCCCTCGGCTCGGCGCCCAAATTCGAGCGAATTGAGCAGCCCGCGTGTAGAGCACCATAGCAGTAGCATTCCTGCGCGAAGAAATGGACAGCAGCATAGCGACCAGGGACATCAGCACGCGCTCCCCGCCCAGGATGTGGGGCAATTGCGGCGCTTTAACGAATTACTGCTGCGCTTCTTACCCATCGGGGTTGTCGTCATTGACCGGTCCTACCGTGTCCTTACGGCTAACAGTACAGCACGCAGGCTGCTGGGATTGCGAGATGCTGCTACTGAGCAGGACTTCTTGCACGCTATCCGCGGTATTCCTTATGCTGAAGTGCGTAACGCCATTGATACCGTCTTTCGAGAGCGCAACATCGCCACCTTACCAGAAGTTGAGCTGGCGATTAACACGGGAGGCAGTGGCCGTTTCATTCATCTTTCGATCGCCGTTATGCAACTTGAGAGTGAAACGACAGAGCTGGCTACTTTAAGCGTTACCGACGTGACAGAGCAAGTGCAGTCCAAACGCCAGCTAGAGGCAACGCAGGCTGAGCAGAAACAACTTACGCAGGAATTAAGCAGCACGAACAAACGCCTTAACGATATGAATAAAGAACTGCTGGATGCCAACGAGGAGCTGCAGGTAGCCAACGAAGAATTAATGCTGACACACGAGGAGTTGCAGGCCAGCATCGAAGAGTTCGAAACAACCA
>MNIY01000200.1 GCA_001919995.1 Ktedonobacter sp. 13_1_20CM_4_53_11 | reverse complement strand
TTCCATAATACGACCCACCTGGTACTGCCTTTGATCATAGCATTCGCGGGAGTGGGTGGCTTAGTGATCGCGATGCTGATGCTGATCATGCTCGCGCGCGTGTTTGGCGATAGCGAGGGAGCGACGGTACAGGATGTCTCCGATCGTACAGGGTTACTGGGAAAAGTGAGCATTGCTATCCCGAAAAATGGGCTGGGTGAGATCATCTATATATCCCCCGGTGGTATGCGCAAGAGCATTACGGCGCGCAGTATTGATGGACGCCGCCTTGAGCGCGACCAGGAAGTGGTCGTCGTCAACTATCAAAGAGGGATTGCAGAGGTCGAGACCTGGGAACGATTTATTAACGAGGAGGAAGAAGCACAGGGCGCATCGCCAAATGTCGATGAGCTAGCAAAGTTACGCGCATTACTCGAAGAATCAGACAAAGCAGAATCACAATTAGTTATACGCAAAGATTTACAAAAGGAGTAACAGGCATGGATCCTTTAATACTCTTAGTGGCAGGTGTCGTGGCCATCGTGATCGTCGTTTTTGTTGTCCTCCAGATCGTCGGGCGGTTACTGCGCAAAGTTGGTCCGAACCAGGCACTGATCGTCTATGGAGCGGGGGGAACAAGAGTTATCACTGGCGGTTCGCATTTCGTCGTACCCCTGTACCAGCGAGCCCAGGATTTCTCACTCGAATTGATGTCTTTTGATGTGGCACCGTCGCAGGATCTGTATACGACGCAGGGAGTGGCGGTTAATGTCGAGGCAGTTACGCAGATCAAGGTGCGATCTGACGAAGAGAGCATCAAGACTGCCGCGGAGCAGTTCCTGAGTAAAAGACAGGACGAGCGCGAGAACCTGATCCGCCTGGTGATGGAAGGTCACTTGCGCGGCATTGTTGGTCAGTTGACTGTTGAAGACCTGGTGAAAGACCCTGAGAATGTGGGCTCCAAGATGCTCAAGACCGTCACTCCTGATATGGAGAAGATGGGACTGGAAGTCATCTCTTTCACGATTAAAGATGTACGCGATAAGAACGACTACATCACCAACATGGGCCGCCCACAGATCGTAGAGATTCGCAAGCAGGCCGATATTGCCGCCGCGCTGGGACAACGCGACACACAGATTCAGCAGGCGAACGCCGCGCGAGAAGCTGCTGTTGCCAAATCTGCCGCCGATCAGCAGCGTGTCAAGGCTGAGGCCGAGTCGCTGGGATTCCAGGCGGAATCGCAGCGCAACCTGTCCTTGAAAAAAGCCTCCTTTGACGCCGAAGTAAAAAAGCAACAGGCGTCCGCTGACAAGGCCTACGATATCCAGGCCAATATGATGCAGCAGCAGGTGGTCACCGAGGCAGTCAAAGTGACCGAGGTTGAGAAGAACGCGCAGATTAAAGTGCAGCAGGCCGAAATCCAACGCCGTGAGTTTGAGTTGCAAGCGACGATCCAGAAAGCGGCCGAGGCCGAGCGACGGCGCGTTGAGACGGTGGCGGAAGCCGAGCGACAACGCATTTTCCTGGAGGCTCAAGGTCAGGCCGATGCCACCAAAGCACGCGGTATCGGTGATGCCGAGGCTAACAAAGCTCGTGGACTGGCGGATGCAGAAGCCAACCGCGCACGTGGTATGGCCGACGCTGAGGTTATCAAGGCTAAAGGTCTCGCAGAGGCAGAGGTCATCCGCGCCAAAGGTGAAGCCGAAGCTGATGCGATGAAAGTTAAAGCCGCCGCATTCCATGAATACAACCAGGCAGCAGTGTTGGATAAGCTGCTGACGGGTATGCCTGAAATCGTGCGCGCGATTGCCGAGCCGTTGAGCAAGGTTGACAAGGTCACCATCGTCTCTACTGGCGCCGGGACTGATGGACATGGACTTGGTGCCAGTCGCTTGACTGGTGATATCGTCAACATGGTCGCGCAGGTGCCGGCGCTCTTTGAGCTGCTGAGCGGTACGCGTATCGGTGACCTGATGAGCCATGTGCCGGCCCTGGCCAATCAAGATGGGGACCAGGGGAGTGCAAACGGTGCGAAGGTCAATGGTACTAGCGGTACCGTCGAGGCTACACCGGGCGAGAAATAGCTCACCGTGGCACAGGCAATTGTAAAGCTGGTCCTGGCTCTCGAAAGAGATGCCAGGCCGCTATACACTAGAGGGGGTTAACATCTTCATGAATCTGTTGGAACGAGTGCTTACCTTGTTAGGGGCGAATCTTAACACGATGATCGAAAAAGCAGACGACCCTGAGAAGGTGCTGCGACAATTGCAGCTCGATATGCGCAACCAGCTGGTGCAGGTGAAGACACAGGTTGCCACAGCTATTTCTGAAAGTCATAAACTGCAAAAGCGCAGCAAAGAGAAAGTGGCTGAGGCGGAGGCCTGGTTGAAAAAAGCGGAGCAGGCGGTCCAACAGAATAATGATACAGCTGCACGAACGGCTCTGACTCATTATAACGATATCCTCAAGCAAGCAAACCGTTACCAGCAGATGCAAAAGGAGCAGGAACAGCTGGTAATTACGATGCGTGGGGCGCTACGCCAGCTTGAAGCAAAGATCTCCGAGGTTGAGACGACCGTCGAATTGCTCGTCACACGCAAGCGCAATGCGCTCCTTCAGCAACGGGTTTTTGACTCAATGAGTAAATCAGGTGGGGTTAAAGAGAAAGAGCGGGCGATGCGCGCACAGGATGCTGTTTTAGAGGCCGAGGCACGTGCACGAGCACTGGCAGATCTGCACAGCCGGGATGTTGAGGCACAACTTGACCAGCTCTCTGAAGACCAGGTGATCGAGCGCCAGATGCGTGATCTCAAAGCTAAAAATAAACCTCTACGAGACCTCCCTCTGCTCCATGAAGGAAAGCCGGAACCGTCTCCATTGCTCCCCCCGCAGCCGCAAGCGAATGCTCCTGTGAAGAAAGTAGCTCAGGGGGATAAAGGGGCCAAAGGTGAGCCGGAAGTTCCTGTTGATACAACAGGAATTACAGAAGCAGGCAAAGAGCAGGATTTGATGACTGAATTGAAAAAACTATTTGATTAATCCCGCGAAGTAGAGTATGATGAAGAGGACGATGAAGGCCAGTCCGATGCACATTCCTATGATGAAGGATCTGCGATTTATTTTTCTCTCTTCTTCAGTCAGGGTATGTTTTTCGCTCATTTGTTTCCTTTAGGCAGGTTTTTCTGATACTTCTATTGTAATGCGGCCGCGAGGGCTGCTTCGGTTAGCGCTGGTGATGACCATATCCTCGTAGTCTCCCCCGTTCCCTTCATTCAATGACTGGAGAACCCCTAGCAGGATCGTGCTGAAATACGAGCACATGCGCGTAATATCAATATCATCCATAGTAACCTGGGCAATAGGTTTTCCATCCAGGCTGGCGACCGCCGTGGCGATAAAGCCGGTAATAGAATACCCCAGGGTTTGCAGGGCGGCAAGTAGCGCGGCATAGTTCCCCCTGGCTACCCGTTGTGAGCTTATCCTGCCCATTTTTGTCAGCGTTGGAGAATCGCCCTCTCGCAGTTCTTCAACAGGCAGAGCCCCGCTCGTTTCCCGCGAGGGAGAGAGACTTTGCAGGTGCCCGTTTGACGGAGTCTCCTGCTCTGGAGGCGTCCACTCAGGGGAACTCGGTGTTTTTTTCCCGGTAGTTTTGGGAAGGGGCTTTTGTGCTCCGGTGGACTGCTTACGAGGCAACTGCTCGGTAATCCTGGACCGGGGAACGGTTGGCTGCCATACTGCGGGAGATGGTTTCGATGCCGGAGCGATTGTTCCAGGGTCGCTGTTGGAGAGCGATGAAGGACGCAGCCTGGGCATGTCAGACTGAGTTGGTTGCTCTATCAACCAGGAAGGGAGATCACCACGCTGGCTAGCAGTTGTCTTACGTACGGTCGAGGGTGTGATATCGTCGACATTGGCAACCGGCAGCGCATCAGGAACAGGCTTCGCTGGTGCAGGATCGGTCACTGTTTGACCATCACCATTGCTCTTGCTCACGGGTGGCATGACGGCCGGTTGCTGCCACCATTCCGCAGCCTCGTTATTCTCTGCGCTTCCACTGTACTCGTTATTTCCTTTGCCTCTGCTTACCATCTCTTCATCCTCCACGTGTTCCTTAAATACCTCAAATGCCTCATCAAAGGCATCATCCTGTACCGTCTCAAGAGTAATAAATGGGCGATCGTCATCTAACGCATCCGCAAGCGTTACCGAAGTATGAGCAATGGCTTCTTGTTCGCCAGTAGGCTGCTGCATAGCTGCATACTTCGAGCGATACTGTAGAGCCTGGAAAATAAGGCGCGAAAGCGGCTGTCTGACATTGGGAGTAATTTGTTCATTCCAGGGCTGATGTATCACGGTGCCGTTTTTGTGGGCAGCAAGGGCGAAAAACGCTTCCTCACCGCGTAAGTTACCGTACTCCACCCAGATCAATTCTCCACCCTGGAAACCCAATATCCCGCGTTCTTCGAGGCCAGTATTCACCAGGAGGGCGATACTCTTGCGGCTCATCGTGATAATTTGAATGACGTCCAGGAGGTCGAACGAGTCGAGGCTGGCGGAAAATCCTGTTTGCTGGAGCAAGCGGCGCAGTTCTTCTTTGAGCTGGTGGAGATCCAAAGGCTTTGACAGGTAGCTAACGACACCGGCCTCCAGGGCCTGTGTACGGTCTGCGGCAGAAGCAGAGGCAGCAACCATGATCATACGTGTTTTTGGGCGAAATGATCTGAGCCATTGAAGCATTTCGAAACCGTCTGCCCCTGGCGTTCTGAGGTCACCAATTACGACGTCGTACTCTTCCGACCAGACTAAGCGTATTGCCTCCGCTCCACTCTTGACCCCCTGGACAATATATCCATCTTTGCGGAGCGAATTGACAATGCTCTGGTTGAGATAGTCATCATCTTCAACCAGGAGTATGTGCCATAGCTCAGACATTGCTGCTACTACCTCAACGGGTTTACTGTTCGCTGGTCAACCAACTGGATTATGGATTTTTGCCAGCGCATTCGCCAAAAATCCGTGCAAATATGCTCATAGTGGTTGGGCAGCCCTAATTTCCTTGCAAAGTGTATCACGATGCTAACAGGATGACAAGTATTTTCGGTGGAGGTATTGGGAGAGGTTCTTTTTGGTGTTCTTGCATGAAAAATGCTATACTCGAATCGAGTTGGGTAAGGTTAAGGGTTGGGCAAGGCCGATTTTTATATCGGCACAATGACGAGAGCATTAGTATATAGTGACATCCTTTGTGGGTACCGGGGAAACGAGGAACTTTCATGCAAGACACTACTCAGCAAGATAATTGGAAGCAACTGGCAGGAGAGGCTGCCGCAAGACTCATCGAAGATGGTATGGTGCTTGGCCTGGGGTCAGGTTCAACGGCGAGTTATGTAGTGCGCTATCTTGGCCTGCGCATACAGGAGGGCCTACAGATCGTTGGAGCGGTTCCCACTTCAAACGCAACTGAGCAACTTGCGCGTGAGTTGAACATTCCCCTTACTACTCTCGACGCGCATCCTGAGCTTGATCTTGCCGTCGATGGGGCAGACGAGATCGATCCTCGATTATGCTTGATCAAAGGTGGAGGAGGCGCGCTCTTGCGTGAAAAAATAGTTGCCTCCGCGGCACGGCGTTTTGTAGTGGTCGGGGATGTGACTAAACAAGTCCTGTTACTGGGAGTGCACTTTCCTTTACCCGTCGAGATAGTGCCATTCGCGTTACCTCTCGTACGCAGGCGCCTGGAAGCCCTTGAAGCAATCGTCCAATTGCGGTATAAAGAGGACCAGGTGTTTGTTACTGACAATGGCAATATGATTCTCGATTGCTCTTTCCCAGGTGGGATTCGGGAACCAGAGGAGTTACAAACGCAGCTTAAAAGTATCGCCGGTGTGGTAGAGACGGGGTTATTCCTTAATATGACTGAACGGGCGATTATTGGTGGACCAGAAGGCGTCAAGGTAGTCATGGGGGAAGAGCTATAGGGCAGGCAGCGTAAGGTAACAAGTGCGCGTTATGATGCCGTGGTTGAATGCTCCACAGAAAAAAGCAGAGATTGCTGAACCTTTGAAGTTACTATTACAATCAAGAGGAGGGAGCATGTTCGATCCTCCTGTCGTGGCATCAAAATGTGTCTATCAAGGAGAGAAACCCCGGCTCTAGAGCCAGATGATTATAGAGAGGCGCCGGCTATGTTGAATTGGAATCTACGATTACTGCGCGGACCTGCTCCTGGAATGATGTTCAGGTGCTGCCTGATCTTCACGCTGGGCATTGCTGTTATGCTTTCTTTTCCAGGCGTATCGGCACATATAGCAAAAGCAGTGGCTGACGGACCAACCATGCAGGTGAACGCGGGTTTCAACGCGCGCTATAGGGATGGAAATTGGGTGCCATTCCAGGTTACATTGAGTAATAGCGGTGCGGATTTCAGTGGATCACTTTCAGTGAATGCTCCGGCTCCTTATGGCGGGTTCAGCAACGCTGCGATAGCATCTCTTTACAGCGAGCCAATCAACCTGGCCAACGGCGCGCAAAAACAGATAACCACGTATATACCAATCAATCTTGGTGGGGTGGGGCCGCAGCATATCAAAGTCAGGCTGCTCGATAGCGATGGGAATGTGGTGCGCTCGCAAATAAGCACTATTACCTCGCTCGGATCAAATGATGCTTTTGTAGGGATTCTCTCCGATCAGAACACAGGTTTTAATCCTCTCTACAGTATCGCCCTGCCCAACCAGGGTGGCTCAATGATTGTTGAGATGCTCAATGCCAGCACCATGCCGACAACAGCAGCGGTATTGAATAATTTTGACTTGATTGTGCTGGACAACTTCACAACGAGTACGCTGAGCAACAAGCAGTTGATCGCTTTACAGACCTGGGTCAACCAGGGAGGGGCACTGATTGAAGTGGGTGGACCCGAATGGAAGCGAACCCTCAGCGCACTACCCACCAGTATGGTACCATTGACAAATATGGGGACCGGTACACTGCCAGCAGGGACACAAATCCTGCCGGTTGCAGGACCTCCCAGTGCGGGAACTGGCCAACATGTCGTTCCGGCGACGACAAATGCTGCCATACCAATCAGCACAGCGATCTTAGACCCGAGAACCGACAAGACGGCGCAAAGAACCGTTGTCCTGGCAGCAGGGGGGATTCCGCTCATTGTGCAGGAACACCAGGGAAATGGTATTATCTGCTACCTGGCATTCGATCCAACTTTGGATCCTGTAGTGAATTGGGGAGGGGCAAGTACACTGTGGAAGGGACTTATCCAACGCGCGTTGGGGAATAAGCTGCTCAATACCACTAATGGTTTTTCCGCAAGCAGCGCGTTGCTAACGGCTGGTCTGGGAGGAGTATTGGAAAACCTGCTGACAAATGCCTTCCCTTCACCGTGGTTGCTCATAGTATTGGTGCTTGGGTATCTTGTTATCCTTGGGCCGGTGCGTTTCCTGATCATCCGCTGGCGCAAGAAACGCGACTGGAACTGGCGTATCGTGCTGAGCAGTATCGTTATCTTCTCCTTGCTCACGTATGGGATAGCCATTCAGCAGAAGGGTGCAGCGATATTAAGCAACAGGGTCTCGATCGTTCAACTGAACAATGGTGGATCGTCTGCTCACATTACGACATATATGGGAGTTTTTCTCCTGAATCAGGGCGATTACCACGTGTACATTCCAGGCAATGGCCTGGTTCAGCCCGCGATAGATCAGAACAACCAGGGGCCGCCCACAGATTCAGGAACACAGGCAACGATTTCATCCGGGCAGAACGGAACGGAAGTGAGTCTACAAGGGGTAAGTTTTTCGACCACACGCTCGCTACTCGTGGATAAGGACAGCCAGGTACGTGGTGGTATCGTTTCGCAATTAGTGTTGCGGGACGGCACTTTGAGCGGGAGAGTTACCAATACACTCAATTACGGGTTGAGTGATGTTTATGTGCTAATGACCAATAGCTTCGCGCGTATCGGGCATCTAGCGGCAGGCCAGAGCACGGAAATCAACCTGCGCATCAACAATGCTTCCGCCAATCCGGGAATGTCGCTCGCTGATGACATGGCTAATAGCAATGGCCTGACTACCCCTTATGGCATCAACATGAATAGTACAGCACCGCCGAACGAGTTACAACGTCATATGGCGATTTTGACAGCGCTAAGTGGTGAAAATGGACTCTCTAATGGATGTGGTGGCGGCACATGTAGAGTCGTCGCGTATTCGAATGGTAATGCCATCTATTACAATGGAGGTTCAGGTCTTGCGGTGGCAGATGGCAGCGATCCATTGTTGATGGCAGGTTCTTCCGCCACGCTGATTGGCTGGGCGGATCAACCGACAGAGGAAACGAACCAGGTGATGATCAATGGCTTTTCTCCAGTGGGACTGCAGGAGACCCTGATAGAGTCGCCCCTGAGTGTATATCTCTCCAGCGCAACAAACTTGCCGACAAACCTTATTACGGGACAACTGATCGATGTACAGGGCACCAATGTACAATATGAGTATGGAGGAGCCTATACGATGAGTACAGGCAGTACGACTTTCGAGTACGCTGTGCCTCCAGGGGCAAAACAACAGGTCAGCAGTTTACGGTTTTCACAACCCACCAACCTCACACAAATCAACAGCCAACCTAATGTGACCTCTACAGGGCCAGTCGTTGATGCGAGCCGGCTGCAGGTGCACTTATATAACTGGGAGACAGGTGCGTGGGATACGATACAAGTCAGTGGGACTACGTTTTCGACGTCAGATACAAAAGCGTATATCAGCTCGGATGGGCGAGTACTTTTGCAACTATCAAATCAGGATAGCACAGCAGGTACCATACTCTTTGGCAAGCCAACACTCGACCTGCAAGGCAACGCCTCTTGAGAAAAGGGCATTATGATCAAGATACAGCATATTTATAAAAGCTATCGTAAAGTTGACGCGCTGAAAGGTCTCAGCTTGCAGATACCGCAAGGCTCGATTTACGGGTTGATTGGTCCAAATGGAGCTGGGAAAACAACGCTCATTCGTATCCTGGCGGCGCTGCTAGCGCCGACTAGAGGAGAAGTCTGGTTCGATGGCGAAGAGGTTGTCAGGCAACCGGCCCTCATTCAAAGAAAGGTTGGCTATATGCCGGACTTTTTCGGTGTTTACCCCGACCTGACCGCGGTAGAATACCTCGAATTTTATGCGGGAATCCATGGTATCCCACGCAAAAAGCAGGCCAGCACCGTGAACGATTTGCTTGAACTTGTGGACCTTTCGTCGAGGCGAGATGCAAACGTGGAGACGCTCTCACGAGGTATGAAGCAGAGGCTCTGCCTGGCACGGGCACTGGTCCACGATCCAGAGATATTGCTGCTCGACGAGCCAGCCTCAGGACTTGATCCACGTGCACGTGTCGAACTACGAGAACTCCTGCGGACGTTGCAGGGAATGGGAAAAACGATTATTATCAGTTCACATATCCTGCTAGAACTGGCGGAAATGTGCACCGACATCGCCATTATCCAGGGAGGGCAGCTGGTGGTATCAGGAGATGTCGAGCATGTAACGCGACGCATAGGAGGGGGTAGGCAGATTGAAATTCGCGTTTTAGAGCGTGTGCCTGAGACAACGGCGTTGCTCAAAGAAATAGAGGGCATCAATAACGTGACAAGCGAAAATGGTGACCTGTTGCAGGCGGAGTTTACGGGTGACGACCGGGCGCTGCACAGCGTACTTGCCAGGCTCATTACTGAGGGTATACCCGTTGTTTCTTTTGCGCCGCGCAGCAGCGGTGGCCGCCTTGAAGAAGTTTTCATGAGTATTACGGAAGGAAGCAGTCCATCATGACCTTCGTAGCCTTGCTCACAAAAGAATTACGCTTACGGCTGCGCCGTGAACGCACCATCTGGGTGCTTATCAGTTACCTGCTGGTGATGACTCTGCTGGGATTTCTCTTTATCAGTCGTAACAACCCCTCCAACGGTTATACCGTGAGCACGCTGGGCTATGGTCTCTACACACTGCTGGTATTTGTCCAGCTTTCTCTGATCATGTTCATCACTCCCGCCTTTACAACAACGAGCATCAATGGTGAAAAGGAGAGGCATACCTTTGACCTGCTGTTGTGCTCGCGGCTCTCCGCCTTTGAACTGGTAGCGGGCAAACTGGTTGCCGGGCTGGCTAATGCCTTTTTGCTGATAGCTGCCTCTATCCCACTTTTTAGCCTGGTCTTCTTCTTCGGGGGAGTAGGGCCCGCACAGGTGCTGCAAACAACGCTGGTCTTCATTGTCACAGCGATCGTAGTGGGGACCTTCGGTCTCTTTTGCTCGACGCTCTTGAAGCGTCCCCCAGTATCTACCGCCATAGCCTACATGTTTTGCATCATGTGGGTAATCACACCCTGGCTGCTGAGTTTCTTGCTCCAACTCAATGTACCATTTAATAACAATGCGCAAGCGACCCTGATCTTTATCGGTAATCCTATTCTTGCTATGATCAGCACATTTACATTAGGGCCAGGATCGCCACTTGGTTCGTACTCATTCTATGGCACGAGTCTCGCACCCTGGATCACCTTCATCATCATCAACTTATTGCTGACCATCGTATTGCTTCTGCTGAGTGTGTGGCTTGTGAAACCAAATCCTATCGGTCGCCTCTCGCGATTGATGGAAAAGAGACGACCAAAGGATAAAGTGGTAGCAACGACCTGAAGAAAGAGGGAGTGAGAGGTATGGCCAGCGCGGCACCTTCGAGCCAGGCAAAGGTTCGTTCGAGAATAGCAGGCAGCAGTGGCGAGCAATTGACAGCAGCCCTGCATCCCTGGCGCACACGGTTGATATTGCAACAGGTACTAAGCTGGACGGCGAGAGGCGCGCTCGCGGGGCTGATGCTGGCATGTCTCATGCTGCTGGTCGCGCGTCTGCTGCCATGGGCAACCGCTCCATATTGGGCCATAGGTATCGTGATAGCCTGTTTGCTCGTTGCATTTGGCGCAGCTCTATGGTTTCGCCCCTCGCTGGCCCGCGCCACGCGGTTGATTGATGCCTTGCTTTCGTTGCACGATCGCTTGAGCACGGCATGGGAGATGCGTAACGAAAATGCGCCGCTTTTCGGCCTCCAGCGACGGGACGCCTTGAAGTATTTGGGGAAGCACTCACCAGGAACAGCTATCCCGCTGCGACCCGGGCGCTCGAGCCTTTTTACGGCGGCCGTTGTCGTCGCCATTCTGGCATTGCTGTTGCTCTTGCCGAATCCAATGACAGGGGTCCTGCAGCAACAGGCAGCATTCCAGGCGCGTATAGCCAAACAAATCGCGGCCATCGATCACGTGCGTTCAGTCGCCTCGCAACAGACAAATACACCCGCGACAGAACGCACACAGATCGATCAGATTCTGCGTGAGCTGCAGGCAAAACTGCAAAATGCCAGGAATGAGGCACAGGCACAGCAGGCAATTGCTGAAGCACAGTCCAGGCTCAACCAACTGAGGGATCCGCAGGCTGCTAATAAGGTGCAGGCGCAGCAAGCGGCCAGCTCATCGCTGCAGGGCAGTCCAAACGCTAGCTTGAGCGCGCTCGGGCAAGCGCTGGCCGGGAATGATAACAAGGGGCTAGCAACAGCATTAAAAAAGCTTGCCGATCAAGTGAGCAAGATGACACCGGCACAGCGGGCGCAACTGGCACAACAACTGGAAAAAGCCGCCAACCAGGCACAGCAGAATCCTGATCTAAGCTCCTCTCTCCATCAGCTTGCCCGTTCGGTCGCAAGTGGCAGTCCGGGAGAGGTCTCTGACGCGAGCAACTCCGTGCAGAAGGCCGCCGCACAGGATGCCACTACTCAAGCGCAGTCCAACAGCATCAACCAGGTCTCAAAAAGCCTGCAACAGTCGGCTAATGCGCTCGCCCCCGCAACGGATGGCACCAGATCACTGAACCAGGGGCAACAACAGGGCCAGGGACAGCAACAGGGACAAGGGCAAGGACAGCAACAGGGACAAGGACAGCAACAAGGACAGGGGCAACAACAGGGCCAGGAAAGCAATGGTGGCCAGGGCAATAAAGGAGGGAAGGGAGATAACCCTGGCAACAAACCGGGGAAAAACGAACCAGTCTCTGTACCAGGGAAGATTGGCTCCGGAACCAGCACGCAGAGCAATGATGGCAGCAACGGCGTCGTTCAGAACGGAAGCTCCGTACCATATTCTCAAGTCATCGCGCAGTACAACCAGATGGCACACGATGCCATTGATAACAGCTCGATATCACCCACGATGAAAGATCTCGTTCACAGCTATTTCAAAGCATTAGAAGGACAGTGAGAACTGATGGCAAATACAGGTGAAAATGCGGTTCCCAGGGTACCGATGAAGGATGTAAGTACACAGAACGGGCATGATACGCAATCTGCTATCGATGATCTTCAAAAAGAGGAACCCGCCGAGTCCGATATTACGGAGTTTATAGACATCGCCCAGCAGCTAGAGAAGGAGCTTACCGCGATTGTCATTGGCCAGGAGCTGGTAGTGCGCGAACTCTTGCTCGCCCTGCTGGCGGGAGGACACGTGCTCTTAGAAGGTGTGCCAGGCCTGGGTAAGACCCTGCTTGTACGGACACTGTCCGACGCACTCTCACTCAAATTCGCGCGCATCCAATTTACGCCCGACTTGATGCCAGCCGATATCGTGGGTACGACGATTGTCAGCGAACAAAGCGATGGCAGTGCGACGGGGAGCAAACGGGTTTTCAGTTTCCAGCCAGGCCCTATCTTCGCCAATATTGTGCTGGCCGACGAAATCAACCGGGCGACTCCCAAGACGCAATCGGCCCTGCTGGAAGGCATGCAAGAGCGAACGGTAAGCGTTGGCGACGCCACACGCCCCTTGCCAAAACCCTTCTTTGTGCTGGCCACGCAGAACCCGCTGGAGATGGAGGGCACTTATGCTCTGCCAGAGGCGCAGCTTGATCGCTTCCTGCTCAAGATCATGGTGCGTTTCCCTAACGCAAGTAATCTGCTGCAGATTATTGATTCCACGGTGGGCATACAAACAAAGCGGGCAACACAGATGGCTTCGGGCGAGCAACTTGCGCGATTGATCGATACGGCGAAGGCTGTGCCGGTGGCGACCCATCTCAAGGAATACGCGGTACGCCTGCTGCTGGCGACCCATCCGGAGACAGCGGAGGCACCGGAGATGGTGCATAGTTTTGTGCGCTACGGGGCCAGCCCGCGCGGACTACAGGCGATGATTATGACTTCGAAGGTGCGGGCGCTGCTCGAAGGTCGCTTTAACGTGTCCCTGGAAGATATACAGGCGGTGGCTCTACCGGCGCTGCGGCATCGCTTGATTCTGAATTTTGATGGGCTGGCGGAGGGAATTACGGCGGAAGAGGTGATTGGGGAGATTATCAAAGAGATAGAAGATGAGTGAGAATACACAATCTCGCTTCCCTCTAGAGGCTGAGGTGCTACAAAGACTGGATAGCCTGGCACTGCTGACGCGGAGGCCGATGGCGTCGGGGAGACCAGGGAGGCGGCGTTCGCCGCTAGCCGGTTCTTCGATGGAGTTCGCGGATTACCGACGGTACGCGCCGGGGGATGACTTCCGCCGCATCGATTGGAGAGCCTATGCACGGTTGGAGCGGCTCTTCTTGCGCGTCTTCGAGGCCGAGGAAAATCTGACGGTGACGGTACTGGTTGATTGTTCTGATTCCATGTATTATGGCAATCCACCGAAGGCAACACTGGCAACGTCCCTGGCGGCGGCGCTGGCATACGTCGCACTGAAATGTGAGGATACGGTAATCGTGGGAACGCTGACGGATAAGCTGGCGGCGTACCGGCGCGCAGGCAGCGGAAAGCACGCGGTGTGGAGCGTCGGTGAATTTCTGAGCCGCTTGCCACGTTCGGGCACGACAGACCTGAATCGAGCCCTGTATGACCTGGGGAGAATCGTGACCAGGCCCGGACTGACGATCGTCATCTCTGATTTCCTGGCACCAGGAGGGTACCAGGCGGGGATACGGGCAGTGCGCCAGTTACGACAGGAAGTAGCGCTGCTGCAAATACTGGCGCCGGATGAACTGGAACCAGATATACAAGGCGATTGGCGGCTGCAAGATAGTGAAGGGGTGGGTAATATCGATGTGAGCATTTCACCGGCGGTTCTACAGGCGTACAGGCAGCGGTTAGGGACGTTCACGCAGGAACTGGCCGCATTCGCTCACACTTACGCGATGACTTATACGATGATTCCGAGTGATACTACTGTGATCGACGTTGTACAGCGACTATTGCGACAGGTTGAACTTGTCAAATGATATGTAGCAGCAGACTTTACGGCTGCCTGAGAAAGAGATGGCATGAGTTTTCTTGTCCCCGCGGCGCTGGCCTTTGGTATTATTATTCCGATCATCCTCTTGCTCTATTTCATGCGGCCGAAGCGGCAAGACCGTGTCGTTGGCAGCACGCTGCTCTGGCAACAGGCGCTGCAGGATTTGCAGGCTAGTCGTCCGTGGCAACGGCTGCGCATCACTCCGCTGCTGTTGCTCCAGTTACTGGCAGCGCTGGTGATTGTGCTCATACTGGCGCGACCAGCCATTTTTCTGCGCAGTCCAATCAGTGGCAACACAATCATTATCCTGCAGGCATCGGCAAGTATGCAGGCTACCGATGTTACGCCAAACAGATTTGAAGTGGCGAAGAGTCAGATTGCCGACCTGGTTGACAATCTGGGTCCCAATGACCACCTCTCACTTATCAGCATGGCTCACACGCCACAGGTACTGGTTGCGTTATCACAGGACAGGGGACAGATCATGGCCGCACTGCAGCGAGCAAAGGTTACTAACCAGGATGCTGACCTTGAACAGGCGCTTTCGCTAGCCGTTTCGCTGGCGGCGGGACGCACAAATATACAGGTGCTGGTGATTGGGGATGGGCATGTTTTGTCACCCGATCAAACACTGGTATTGCCATTTCCCGTCAGCTATTTTCGCATTGGTACCGATGCTCCTAACGTGGCGCTACTAGCGCTCGCTGCGCGTTCCTTGCAGGGGAACCTGGTAGCGCTGGCGCAGGTCGCCAATTACAGCCACGTGCAGCGGTCGATTCCGGTTGAACTGTATGCTGATGGCAGGCTGGTCAATGTACAGACGATCACCCTGGGAGCGGGAGCCAGTGGAGCTCTCCAGTGGGGGCCGCTGCCGCCCACTGCGCGCTTTCTCCACGCTCAGATTCTAGGCCAGGATACGCTGAGTGTCGATCACGAGGCATGGGCTATCGTCGGCGGGTCAATGCATGGACGCGTGCTACTCGTCACAAAAGGGAACGGCTTTCTGCAGTCTGCGCTGGCGCTACAGCCGGCTATTGACCTGTACAAAACGACGCCTGATCAGTACGTTGTCAACGCAGGCAATTTTGACCTGACCATCTTCGACGGTTTTGTACCGGCAACGTTGCCTGCTGGAGGAGCATTCTTCGTCAACCCGCCTGAAGGCTCGTATATCTTTGGGAAGTCGGGACCTGAAATACAAGTGAGCCATATTGGCGCGGGCCGCGGTGGCACAAGCCTGCTCGACAATGTAGATTTGAGCAGTATTCACGTGCTGCGTTCCAGCCACCTGTTCACGCCGGTATTATGGGCGCAGCCGGTGATCAGTACACCTGAGACACCACTTTTGATCGCGGGTGAGAACGACAACAGACGCATCGCCGCGTTGAGTTTTGATCTGCACGACAGTGATCTGCCGCTCCAACCAGGTTTCCCCATTTTGATCAATAATATGGTCAACTGGTTTCTACCGCCGCCTGTGACGGGAGATGGACAGGTATCACCTGACCTGCCGGTGACGGTACAGACATGGCCGGGGGCTGACCAGGTAACGATTACCGCTCCTGATCAAAAAACTGTCACAGTAGCACCGCCTTTTCCAGCGGCACCATTCGCGCAGACCAATACTATCGGCATCTACCAGGTGGTACAGCAGGTGCACGGCCAGGTGAAGCGCGGGGCCTTCGCGGTCAACCTGTTCGACCCACAACAATCACGACTGGCACCGGCCAGTCAACTGCCGGTAGCGCACAGCAGCGACTTTTCGCCGGGAAATAATGCTGTGCCCAGGGTGTTACGAGAAATATGGCCGTGGATAGCCGCGCTCCTCCTGCTGATCCTCTGCATCGAATGGTGGTTATTTAGCCGTGGCTACCGACAACAGGGTTCGGCAGCAACTGCCGCAAGCAAGAGTAAAGGAGGAAATAGTTCGTCTTCACGCCCTCGCCGGGGAGTGACACGGAATACTCCTGGATTGATTGGCGACGTACAGGAACGATTGGAGCACAGCTACAGGGCTGCCAGGAAGCGCCTGGCTAAGATAACGAGGCGGCGCAAGAAGGGGCTCTATACTTGATGAGGGAACGCCATGCTAACATTTGAACAGCCCTTGCTCCTGTTGCTCTTAGTGCCAGTATGCATTCTGGTGTACCTGGCATGGCGCAACATGGCGCTGCCATTTCCCAGGGGACAGCGACGCCTGATCCTGGCCTGTCGACTGGCGTTATTTACGCTGATCATCTGTGCCCTGGCGGGAGCGGCATGGGCACAACCAGTAGCGCGGCAATCGGTGGTCTTCGTGGGGGATATTTCAGCAAGCACGGCAACGCAGCGCGCTTTCATCGAAGGGTGGATCAGCGCGGCGCTAAAGCCCAAAGGACCCGACGACCAGGTGGGAATCGTGGCCGTTGGACGCAACGCCCTTGTGGAACAGTCGGTCAAGAGCCAGGTCAACTTCAACCAATTTCAATCCACGCCCGACACAAACTATACCGACCTGGCGGCCGGCCTACGGCTGGCAGCGGCCATCTTACCAGGCGATAGCCAGCGCCGTATCGTGCTCTTGAGCGATGGTCAACAGAATCTAGGGGACACGTTGCAGGAGGCCCAACTGCTGCAACAGGAGGGTATACGCTTAGATATCGTGCCACTGCCTGGCTATCAGGGAGCGGAGGCGCGCATTGACGGTCTCGATGCGCCGGCGCTCTTGCGTACAAACGAACGATTCCTGCTGCATACGAAAATATTCAGCAATGTGGCACAGCCAGCTACATTACGGCTGTATCTCGATCAATCGCTTTTGTTCCAGTTGCCAACACGCCTCGCGATTGGCGCGCAGGAAATTGACTTCAGGCTGCTGGCTCCGCCGCCGGGTTTTCATACCTTCAGGGTCACTTTGGAAGCAGCGCAGGATACTATCCTGGCCAATAACGAGGCCGCCGCGTATGTCAATGTCGAGGGACCGCCCCACGTGCTGGTCATCGAGGGAACACCAGGCGCAGGACATAATATCATCGCCGCGCTGCAAGCAACGAAAATACAGGTCACAGTGGGTACCCCAAATGATGTTCCAATCACACTCGACGGCCTGGCTGGCTATAGTTCGGTGGTACTGGCCAATGTTCCGGCGGTATCGCTGGGGACAGCGCGTATGCAGACCCTGCAAGCGTATGTGCGCGACCTCGGGCGAGGACTTGTCGTGAGCGGAGGAGAAAGCAGCTACGGCGTGGGAGGGTACGCTGGAACTCCACTGGAGCAGGCATTGCCTGTAAGCATGGATATCCCACAGCACAAGGATACGCCTAGCATTGCCGTTGTGCTGATCATCGAGAACCTGGAGGATGATACTGGAGTCAATATTTCTAAAGAAGCTGCCAAAGGGGTGGTCGGTCTCCTGACACCTCGGGACCAGGTAGCTATCTCCGCGGGATGTGGCTCGCTTGTATCAGCGATGCAGCATGTCACCAATCGAGGAGCAATTGACCAGGTGATCGATTCGATGCAACCATGCGACCCCGGAAGTTATCTGCCCGATTTTACGAACGCTGAGACGGTCCTGCATGGCACGAACGCGAAATTACAGCATGTGATACTGCTAGGCGACGGCGATACCTTTGAAAATGGGCAGCTAAATACGCAGTTGCTGCGCATGGCGAGCGAGCATATCACCGTCTCGACGGTTGCAACCAATGCCGACTCTTATCAAGAGTTAGGGTTGATGCAGCAAATCGCGTCGCTGGGCAAGGGACGTTTCTACAGGGCGGACAACCCTACAGCTATTCCACAAATCCTGCTCAAAGAGACACAACAGGCCACGCGACGAGCAATCATCAATGAGTCCTTCGTACCGGCACTTGTTGGCAATCATCCGATCGTGACAGGGCTAGGCGCTTTTCCAGCACTAAACGGTTATGTAGCAACCACGCCTAAAACAACGGCACAGATGGTGCTCATCAGTCACAAGGATGACCCTGTGCTGGCAGTCTGGCAGTACGGACTGGGACGCGTAGCGGCCTGGACGAGTGACGCGCTGGGGCTGTGGACAGCCAACTGGCTGCAATGGAATGACGCGGCACGATGGTGGGCCAATCTCGTGACGTGGACATTGCCCTCACCCGACAGCGCGCTCGATGTCAACGCGACGGTTATAGGAGACAGCGGACATCTTACTGTCGATATTCCTCCAGGCACAAGCACGGCTTCGGCAGTCAACCAGCAGGTGAAGGTCAGGATCATCGCGCCCAATTTATCACAGGACACGATCACCTTACAGCCAACGGCTCCACAGCGCTGGGAGGGGAACTTTCCAATCAAGTATATAGGAGCCTACTTGCTGCAAGTCACCTGGCATGGGGCAACAAGCCAACTGACAACAACGACTGGAATGGTGGTGCCTTACTCCCCCGAATATCGCATGATGGGGACAGATACGCGCTTCCTGACGCTACTGGCTCGCGCCGGCGGTGGGGCCTTGTTGGGACCAAACGATAGCAGTAAAGCATT